>JAYNJY010000259.1:0-4400 GCA_038110665.1 Rhodospirillaceae bacterium
ATGTTATTGAGCGCACGACAATAACCGTACGCGGAAACTACCGTACGCCTCACTTTGTGGCCTGCAAACGGGAAATGGTTTGGCTGCGGGAAAAATTTTTTTGCGCCTTAATGGACTGGTTTCGGCCGGGCCCAGGGTGCATCCTCCCGGCCATGAACGAGCACCCGCGCACTTGCGATATCCTGGTTATCGGCGCCGGCATTGCCGGCGCTTCCGCCGCCGCGGAACTGGCCGCCGGCGGTGCCTGGGTGGTGCTCGCCGAAATGGAGGGCCAGCCCGGCTACCATACAACCGGGCGTTCGGCGGCGACCTTCGTCGCCTGCTACGGCAGCGACGTCATTCGCACCCTCAACGCCGCCAGCCGACCGTTTTTCGACGCGCCGCCGGAGGGGTTTTCCGAGTACCCGCTGCTGGCGCCGCGCGGCGCGCTCTACGTCGGCGATGCGGCCTATGCCGGCGAGGTCGAGGCGGCGCTCGCCGACCCGCTCAACCGGGGCCTCCTGGAGCGCCTGGACACGGCCCAGGCGCTGGCGGTTTCGCCGGCGCTCCGGCCCGAAGCCGTGGCGCTCGCGGCGCACGAGCCCGATGCCGCCGACATCGACGTGAACGCCCTGTTGCAGGGCTATCTCCGCCGGTTCAAGCAGGCCGGTGGCGTCCTTTTGCCGCGTGCCCAGGTCACGGCGCTGTTGCGCCGCGCCGGCGCATGGCGGGCGGAAACCCGCGCCGGCGCCATTTCGGCGCCGCTCGTGGTCAATGCCGCCGGCGCCTGGGCCGACGACATCGCCGGCCTCGCCGGAACCCAACCCATCGGCCTGGTGCCGAAGCGGCGCACCGCGCTTACCATCGATCCCGGCCTCGACATCGCCCGCTGGCCCCTGACCATTTCCGCCGACGAGAGCTGGTACTTCCGCCCCGAGGGCGGCGATCTGCTGATCTCGCCGGCCGACGAGACGCCGTCGCAGCCTTGCGACGCCCAGCCCGACGAAATGGATATCGCGCTCTGCGTCGACCGGATCGAGAGCGTCACCACCATGCAGGTCAGGCGGCTGATCTCGAAGCGCGCCGGGTTGCGCTGTTTCGTCTACGACAAGTCGCCGGTGGCCGGCTTTTCCGACGACGTGGAGGGCTTCTTCTGGCTCGCCGGCCAGGGCGGCTACGGCATCCAGACAGCGCCGGCGCTCTCGGCCTTCGCCCGCGGCCTGATCCTCGAAGGCGAGGTGCCGGCGGCGCTTGCCGCGCGTGGCCTCGATGTCGCCAGTCTTTCGCCGGCCCGGCTCCGGGGCTAGGATTTACCAATGCGAATGCGAGGCGCCGTACTGCGTGAACAAGGCCTACCCAGGCCCTATGCCGAGAGCCGGCCGCTCTCGGTCGAGGAGGTCGAACTCGACGGTCCGGCCGAGGGCGAGGTCCTGGTTGAGATCGCCGCCGCCGGGCTTTGCCATTCCGACCTCAGCACCATCGAGGGCATCCGCCCGCGCCCGATCCCGATGATCGCCGGCCACGAGGCCGCCGGCATCGTGCGCGATGTCGGGCCGGGCGTGCACGGGCTCAAGGCCGGCGACCATGTCGTCATGGTGTTCGTCATGAGCTGCGGCACCTGTGCCGACTGTACCGGCGGGCGCCCGAACCTCTGCGCCAGTTCCATCGCCGCCAAGGCCAAGGGCGAACTGGTCGCCGGCGGCCGCCGGTTGCATCTGCAAGGCGACGGTTTGCTCAACCATGCGGCCGGCATTTCGTGTTTCGCCGAGTATGCCGTCGTCGACCAGCGCTCCGTCGTCAGGGTGCCGAACGACATTCCGCTCGACCACGCCGCCGTGTTCGGCTGCGCGGTGATCACCGGGGTCGGCGCGGTGCTCAATACCGCCGCCGTCGCCGAGGGCCAGTCGGTCGGCGTGTTCGGCTTGGGCGGCGTCGGGCTTAACGCGGTGATGGGGGCGGCCATCGCCGGCGCAGCGCCGGTCATTGCCTTCGACGTGCACGACGACAAGCTCGTGCTCGCGCGCGAACTGGGCGCCAGCCACGCCATCAACGTGACCTCGCCGGGCGCCGTCGAGGAGGTCAAGGACCTGACCCGGGGCGGTCTCGACCATGCTTTCGACATGGCCGGCACGGTGAAGGCGCTGGAAATGGCCTATGCGTGCCTCCGTACCGGCGGCTCGCTGACCAGCGCCGGCCTGGCGCCGTTCGACGCCGAGATGCGCATCAAGCCCTATGACATGGTGTCGCGCGAGATCAGGGTGCAGGGCAGCTACATGGGCTCGTGCACGCCGTCGCGCGACCTGCCGAAATACCTCGAATACTACCGCCAGGGGCGCTTGCCGGTGCACCGGCTCGTCAGCGGCACGCTGCCGCTCGACGACATCAACGCCGGCTTCGACCGGCTCGCCGCCGGCGCCGTCGTACGTCAGATCCTGAAACCGGCGCTTTGATCAGTAATTGATGCTCATGCCGGCGTCGACCACGAGCACGTGGCCGTTGACGTAGGACGCCGCGTCGGACGCCAGGAACACCGCGGCGCCGCCGATCTCGTCGGGACGCGCCCAGCGTTTCGCCGGTACGCGCGCCTCGACGAAGCGGGTGACCTCTGGGTCTTCGAGCCATTCGGTATTGGCCTCGGTCGCGAAATAGCCGGGCGCGATGGCGTTGCAGCGGATGCCGTCACGGCCGAACTCGACGGCGAGGGAACGGGTCAAGGCTTCGAGCCCGCCCTTGCCGGCGGTGTAGGCCGGATCGCCCGGCCGGGCGCGCTGGCCGGCGATGGAGGTGACGTTGATGATGGCGCCGCAGCGCGCCTCGCGCTTAAGCCGCGTGACGACCGCGCGGGCGAGCGTGAAGGCGGCGGTAAGGTTGCCGTCGACGATGCGGCGGAAGTCATCAGGCGTGAGTTCGACGGTGCCGACGCGATGGCGCAGGCCGACGTTGTTGACCAGGATATCCGGCGCCGGATCGCAGGCTGCGAGCCAGGCTTCCGCCGCCGCCGTGTCGGTGGCGTCGAACGGCGCCGGCTGGACGGCGAGGCCGTGGCCGGCCAACTCGCGGCAGCGCGCATCCAGGGTATCGGCGTTGCGGCCGTTGAGCCAGACCGCCGCACCGGCCTCGGCGAGCGCGCGGGCGATCTCGAAGCCGAGGCCGCGCGCCGCGCCGGTGACCAGCGCGTGGCGACCCTCGAGGCTGAAACGCGACCGATGCGCCGAGGCGGTGGTCACGTCGCCGGCCTGCCGTTCGCCATGTCGTAATCGCGGAACACCTCGGCGACGCGGATGCGATAGTCCGTAAATACCCCACCGCGGCCCTCGGCCTGCGCCGCCTTGTGGCCTTGGACGGCGTACCACGCCTCGACCGCCGCCCGGTCGCGCCAGACGGAGAACGACAGGTACTTGCCTTCGGTCGTCAGGCTCTGGAAGCGCTCGATGGAGATGAAGCCGTCGATTTTATGCAATTCGTCGCGCAGCCCCGCCGCCAGTTCGAAATAACGGTTCGCCTGGCCCGGCGCCGGCTCGACCTCGAAGATCACGACGATCATGGTTTCCCCTCCCTGAGATAGATCAGCCAGTATACCAGGGCGACGAAGACGCCGCCGCCGACGATGTTGCCGAGCGTCGCCGGGATCAGGTTGCCGACGAAGCCGGAGACCGTGACACCCTCGGCGCCGATCAGCATGGCGACGGGGATCAGATACATGTTGGCGACGCAGTGCTCGAAACCGAGCGCGACGAAGGCGGCGATCGGGAAGATGATCGCCGCGATTTTCCCGATGACGTGATGTGCCGCGAAGGTCAGCCAGACCGCCAGGCAGACGAGCGCGTTGCAAAGGATGCCGCGCAGGAACGCCTGCAGGGGATCGATGGCGACCTTGCCTTGCGCGATCTTGATCGCAGTCTGGCCAACGGTGCCGTTGCCGATCTCGAGCGTGCCCGCATAGTCGACGATCACCGCCGTCGCCACCGAGCCGATGAAGTTGCCGACGTAGACAATGCCCCAGTTGCCCAGCAACTCGGCGGTGGTGACCTTCTTGTCGGCCCAGGCCATGACGATCAGGTTGTTGCCGGTGAACAGTTCGGCGCCACCGATCACGACCAGGATCAGGCCGAGCGAGAACGCGACGCCGCCGAGCATGCGCGCCGATCCGAGGCCGAACGGATTGCCGGTCATCACCAGGGTGTAGAACATGTCGCCGAAGGCGATGAAGGCGCCGGCGAGAACGCCGAGGGTGAGCATCTGCAGGCCGGTCAGGCCGGGCCTTGCGCACGCCGGCGGCCTCGACCAGGGCCGCGATCCGGGCCGGCGCGTAGGCGTCCAGGAACTGTGACGGGTTCGAGTCGAAGGGCGAGGGGGCGTCGTTCATTGCGGGCGATCCTTTGTTTTTCTGGCGCCTGTCGGGCTTGACCCCGGATCGGCAT
>JAYNJY010000260.1:0-4395 GCA_038110665.1 Rhodospirillaceae bacterium
GTCGCCGGCATCCGCACGCCGCAGCCGCTGACCCTGGCCGAGAAGGCTGAGCAGGACTCCCATCTGCCGGCCATGGAAGAGGTCATGCCCGAGCTGTTCCAGGAGTTCGCCCAGGTGCGCGAGCAGCTCGAGAAGCACTACAAAGACATGCAGGACATGGAGTTCACCATCCAGCAGGGGCGCCTGTGGATGCTGCAGACCCGCACCGGCAAGCGCACCGCCAAGGCCGCCGTCAAGATCGCCTGCGACATGGTCGACGAAGGCCTGATCTCCAGCCGCGAGGCGGTCATGCGCGTCGATCCGGCGCAGCTCGACCAGTTGCTGCACCCGACCCTCGACCCCGACGCCGAGCGCGACATCATCGGCCACGGCCTGCCGTCGAGCCCGGGCGCGGCCTCCGGCAAGATCGTGTTCTCCGCCGACGACGCCGAGGTGTGGTCGCAGAAGGGCGAGGACGTCATCCTGGTCCGCACCGAGACCTCACCCGAGGACATTCACGGCATGCACGTCGCCAAGGGCATCCTGACGACGCGCGGCGGCATGACGTCGCACGCCGCCGTGGTCGCGCGCGGCATGGGCACGCCCTGCGTTTCCGGCGCCGGCGATCTCCGCGTCGATCACGACAAGAAGGTGCTGGTCGCCATGGGCCAGGCCTATGGCGAGGGCACGGTGCTGACCATCGATGGCTCGACCGGCCAGGTCATGCTCGGCCAGGTGCCGACGCTGCAACCGGAACTAACCGGCGACTTCGGCCGGCTGATGGAGTGGGTCGACGAGGCCCGCGTGCTCGGCGTGCGCGCCAACGCGGAAACGCCGACCGATGCCGAGACGGCGCGCAAGTTCGGCGCCGAGGGCATCGGCTTGAGCCGCACCGAACACATGTTCTTTGATCCCGCCCGCATCGTGCACATGCGAGAGATGATCCTGGCGACCACCGAGAAGACGCGGCGCCAGGCGCTCGACAAGCTGCTGCCGTACCAGCGCCAGGACTTCGTCGACCTGTTCCGCATCATGGAAGGGTTGCCAGTGACGATCCGGCTCTTGGATCCGCCGCTGAACGAGTTCCTGCCGCATACGCTGGAGGAAATGGAAGAGGTCGCCGCCGCCGCCGGCGTCGACGTCGACGCGGTCAAGGCGCGCAAGCTCGAACTCGACGAAGCCAACCCCATGCTCGGCCATCGCGGCTGCCGGCTCGGCATCACCTATCCGGAAATCTACGAGATGCAGGCCCGCGCCATTTTCGAGGCCGCCGCCATCCTGGTGAAGGAAGGCAAGTCGGTGGTGCCCGAGGTGATGATCCCGCTGATCGTCGACAAGCCGGAACTCGACATGCTGAAGCGCGTCGTCGACGCGGCGGCCAAGGCGGTCGAGGGCGAACAGAAGGTCGTGCTTTCCTACCTGGTCGGCACCATGATCGAACTGCCCCGCGCGTGCCTGAAGGCCGACACCATCGCCGAGACGGCCGAGTTCTTCTCGTTCGGCACCAACGACCTGACCCAGACCACCTTCGGCTTCTCGCGCGACGACGCGGCGCCGTTCCTCGAGGTCTACCACAACAAGGGCATCCTGCCGGTCGATCCGTTCATGTCGATCGACGTCGACGGCGTCGGCGCGCTGGTGCGCATGGGGTGCGAGAAGGGCCGCGCCGTGCGTCCCGACATCAAGCTCGGCATTTGCGGCGAACACGGTGGCGACCCGGCGTCGGTCCGGTTCTGCCACGAGGTCGGCCTGACCTACGTTTCGTGCTCGCCGTTCCGCGTGCCGATCGCGCGCCTCGCCGCCGCGCAAGCCGCCATCGACGCCGACGGCGGCAATGCGGTCGAGAACAGGTGATGGCTAGGCTGCCCGCGCTGCTGCTCATCGCCGCCATCACGCTGGCGGCGACCGGCGGTGCGGCGGCCGCGGGCGACATCGCCAAGGGCAAGGCGCTGGCCGAGACGCATTGTTCGCGCTGCCACGTGGTCGGCGATTTCAACAAGTTCGGTGGTATCGGCTCGACGCCGTCGTTCAACCTGATCGTCGGTATGCAGGACGGCATGGAGCGCTTCCGTACCTTCTTCGCGCGCCGGCCGCATCCGGCCTTCGTCACCGTGCCTGGCGTCGCCAAGCCGACCGACCTGGAGCCCTACGCGACGCCGTTCGAGGTGACACCGGAGAACATCGAAGACGTCGCCGCTTTCGCCGAAACGCTCAAGCCAAAGGACGTGCGCGGCATTCCGGTCGGCCGCGCGCGCGGCCAGCGCCACGGCAAGGGTGGTTCACGCTGATCCCGCCACCTTGACAGCCGAGGCCGGCCGCGCCACCGTCGCCGGGCATCCGCGAACGAGGAGGGGGGTTCCATGGGCGATCAAATCAAGCAGGCTGACGACTGCATTTTCTGCAAGATCACGCGCGGCGAGATCCCGTCGTTCAAGGTGGCCGAGACCGACGAGGCCTTCGCCTTCATGGACATCAACCCGATCGCGCCCGGCCATACGCTGGTCATCCCCAAGCACCATGCGCCCAACATCTACGAGACGCCGGGTTTCGCGTCGGGGCCCGCCATGGCCATGGTCAGCCGCGTCGCCGCCGCCGTAAACCGGGCCATGAAGCCCGAGGGCATCAACATCCTCCAGGCCAACGGCCCCGGCGCCAAGCAGTCGGTGTTCCACACCCACTTCCACATCATCCCGCGCCGCGCCGACGACGGCCTGACCATGAACTGGGAGGTGATCCCGGGCGACATGGACACGATCAAGGCCGTGGCCGAGAAGATCAGGGCGGAACTGGCGAAAGATTGAGGGCGGGCTATTCCCGCCGGCGCGCGAAGATGGTGAAGTCGGGCAGCGGCGTGTCGATGGAAAGTTCGGCTTCCGGGTCCATTTCGGCGCGCACGAAGGCCAGCATGTTCTCCGGCGGCACGTAATAAAGCCCGGCCAGCTTGCCCTCCGACAGCGCGTTCAGCATGTTGAAGGCGAGGCCGCGCCGCGTCGTCTTCCAGAGCCGCCTCAGGCTGACCTCGACGTAGTCGCGCCACTCCCTGGCGTCGGCGTCGATCAGCATGTTGAAGGTGCCGGAAACGATGGTGTAGTCGGCCGGTTCCGTCGCCCACAGTTGGCGTTGGAAGCTGGCGCGCGGGTCGGTGACGCGCTTTCGCGCCGCGGCCAGCATGGCCTCCGACATGTCGATGCCGGCGTAGCGGCTGCCGGTCATCACCGGCAGTTCGCAGAGATAATCGAACAGCGCGCCGTAGCCGCAGCCGAAATCGTGGATGGTGACGCCGCCGGCTTCGGCGCTTTCGTCGAAGATGCGCGACAAGATCTCGTAGCGCCGGAACTGCCACTCGTCGTTCTTCCAGAATACGCCCTGGGCGGTCTCGCCGTAGCGCCGGAGCCGCTTCTCATAGGCCATCACCACGGGCGTCAGCAGCGCCGGCGCGCGCTTCATGATGTCTTCATTGGCGGCCACAGTACTGCTCAGAAACTGGCCCAGGCGGGCTTTTCCGGGTGTACGCGGGCGTCGCCGGCGCGCAACTCGGTTGCGGCGTCTTCCAGCACTTCGAGGCGGATCAGTGCGAGCGCGCGGGCGCCCTGGCCGGAGCGCAGCTCGCCGACTTCCTTCTCGCCGGCCATCACCGGCGTGCCGGGTTCGGGCAGCGGCCCGTCGACGCCGACCGGCACCAGGCGCTTCTTGACCAGACCACGGTACTTGGTGCGCGCGGTCAGTTCCTGGCCCATGTAGCAGCCTTTCTTCCAGTCGACGCCGTTGAGTTCGTCGAAGCCGCTTTCCAGCAGGATCGCCTTTTCCAGCACCATGTCGCGGCTGCCGTCGGGGAGGCCGAGCGCCAACCGGTACGCGTCGTAGGCCTCCGGCGCGGCCTCGGTGGAGTCCGGCAACGGCGCGTCTGCGGGCAGGATCAGCCGCCGGCCGGCCTCGGCCAGGCGCGGGTCGGTGAAGCCGACGCCGCCTGCGATGGGCTCGGCGCTGCCGGTCTCGCCGGTGCCGCCGTCGCCCCATACCGCGACCACCTTGAAGGCGTCGGAGACGTCCTCCAACGCCGCCTTGGCGCGGAGCTTGTAGATCGTCAGGCGCTTGACCAAATCGGGCAGACGCGCGCGTTCGCAGTCGATCAACAGCGCGCCATCGGCCTCGGCGATGAAGAAATCGAACAGGTACTTGCCCTGCGGCGTCAGCAACGCGGCATAGATGGCGCGGTCTGGCGCGACCCGGCGCACGTCGTTGGAAACCAGCCCCTGCAGGAAGTTGCGCGCGTCCTCGCCGGTGACGCGGATGACGCCACGGTCGGTTAGCAGGGCGCGAGAGCGTTCCGGCATGGAGTTTCTCCCGAGGTCGAAGATTACCTGAAAGTGGGGCGAAACCGCGCCCGATGCAAGGCCCAGGCCGGTGCCGGGGCGG
>JAYNJY010000261.1:0-4390 GCA_038110665.1 Rhodospirillaceae bacterium
CTGATTCCCAGCTCCGCCGCGAGTTCCGCCTCGCGATCCGCCTCGACGGCGGCGAGTTCGGCATCGCGCTCCTGCGCGACCTCGCGGTAGCGGTTCATCACGGCGCCCGTACCGGCCGGAATCGGCCGGCCGACAATGACGTTCTCCTTGAGGCCGATCAACTGGTCGACCTTACCGGAAACCGCGGCTTCCGTAAGCACGCGAGTGGTTTCCTGGAACGAAGCCGCCGAAATGAACGAGTGCGTCTGCAGGCTGGCCTTGGTGATGCCCTGGAGAACCGGGCTCGCAGTCGCGATTCGACCGCCTTCGGCCTTGGTTTCCTCGTTGATTCGGTCGAATTCGAGGCGGTCGGCCAGCTCACCGATCAGGTAGGTGGTCTCGCCCGGATCGACGATTTCCACCTTCTGCAGCATCTGACGGACGATGACCTCGATGTGCTTGTCGTTGATGCCCACACCCTGGAGGCGGTAGACGTCCTGAATTTCGTTGATCAGGTATTCCGCCAGCGCCTCGACGCCGAGCACGCGCAAGATGTCGTGCGGCACCGGATTGCCGTCCATGAGCGGGTCGCCGACGCGCACGTAGTCGCCTTCCTGCACGGAGATGTGCTTGCCCTTCGGGATCAGGTATTCGATCGGCTCTTCGCCGTCGGCCGGAACCACCAGGATTCGACGCTTGTTCTTGTAGTCCTTGCCGAATTCCACGCGGCCCTCGTTTTCGGCGATGATCGCGTGATCCTTGGGCTTGCGGGCCTCGAACAGTTCCGCCACCCGCGGCAGACCGCCGGTGATGTCACGGGTCTTGGCCGATTCGCGCGGGATACGGGCGAGCACGTCGCCGGCATGCACCGTCTGACCGGCATCAACCGACAGGATGGCGTCGACCGACAGGAAGTAGCGGGCTTCGAGGCCATTATCGAGCGCGACGACCTCGCCCTTCTTGTTACGCAACGTGATTCGCGGCTTGAGCTCGCCGCCACGCGGTTGCTGCTTCCAGTCGACCACCACCTTGGAGGCGATGCCGGTGGCCTCGTCCAGGCGTTCGGTCATGGAAATGCCCTCGACCAGGTCCATGTAGTGGACCACGCCTTCCTTCTCGGTGATGATCGGAAGCGTGTAGGGATCCCACTCGGCGAGCTTGTCACCGCGTTCGACGGACTTCTTGTCCTTGACCAGCAGCTTGGCGCCGTAAGGCACGCGGTGACGCGCACGCTCACGCTTCTGATCGTCGATCAGCACCAGTTCGCCGTTGCGGCTCATGACCACGTGCACGCCACCGGAGTTCTTGACGGTGTTGCACTCGTGGAACTGGACCTTGCCGGTGACGGCAGCTTCCACGCTCGACTGTTCGGTGCCGCGTTGGACGGCGCCGCCGATGTGGAAGGTGCGCATGGTCAGCTGCGTACCCGGCTCGCCAATCGACTGCGCGGCGATGACGCCGACGGCCTCGCCCTTATTGACGCGCGTACCGCGCGCCAGGTCACGGCCGTAACAGGCGCCGCACACGCCTTCCCGCGATTCGCAGGTCAACACCGAACGGATCTGAGCCTTCTCCATCTCCGCCTCGGCGATCATCAAGCAATGTTCTTCCTCGATGAGGGTGCCCGCCTTGACCAGCACTTTGCCGGTATCCGGATGGATGATGTCGGCAGCCGCCGTCCGGCCGAGAATACGGTCGACCAACGGAGCAACCACCTCGCCGCCCTCGATCAGGGCATTGATGGTGATGCCGCGCTTGGTGCCGCAGTCGTCCTCGATGATGATGCAGTCCTGAGCGACGTCGACGAGACGACGGGTCAGATAGCCGGAGTTGGCGGTCTTCAGGGCCGTGTCGGCCAAACCTTTACGGGCACCGTGGGTGGAGTTGAAGTACTCCAGCACGGTCAGGCCTTCCTTGAAGTTCGAGATGATCGGCGTCTCGATGATTTCACCCGACGGCTTGGCCATGAGGCCGCGCATGCCGGCGAGCTGCTTCATCTGGGCAGCCGAGCCACGGGCGCCGGAATGCGCCATCATGTAGACCGAGTTGATCTCGTGGGCCGGGTCGACGACCTGGATCTTCTTCATCATCTCGTCGGCGACGCGGTCGGTGCAGTGCGTCCAGGCATCGACCACCTTGTTGTACTTCTCGCCCTGCGTGATCAGGCCGTCCTGGTATTGCTGCTCGTACTGCTTGACCTTCTCTTCGGTCTCGCCGACCAGCGCTTCCTTGGTTTCCGGAATGACCAGGTCGTCCTTGCCGAAGGAAATGCCGGCCTTGCAGGCTGAGTTGAAGCCCATGGCCATCATGCGGTCGGCAAAGATCACGGTCTCTTTCTGACCGCAATGACGATAGACCTCGTCGATGATGTTGGAGATCTCACGCTTGGTCAGCAAACGGTTGATCAGGCCGAACGGCACGTTCGGGTTACGCGGCAGGATTTCCGCGAGCAGCATGCGACCCGGCGTGGTGTCGACGCGCACGATGATCGGATTGTTGTCCGAATCGACCGTCCGATAGCGCGCCGTAACCTTGGCGTGCAGGCTGACGGCGCCGGCATCGAGCGCCTGCTCGATCTCGCCGACGTCGGCGAACACCATGCCCTGCCCCTTCGCACCCTCGCGATCAAGGGTCATGTAGTAGAGACCCAGAATGATGTCCTGCGACGGCACGATGATCGGCTTGCCGTTGGCCGGGCTGAGGATGTTGTTGGTCGACATCATCAGCACGCGGGCTTCGAGCTGGGCTTCCAGGCTGAGCGGCACGTGCACGGCCATCTGGTCGCCGTCGAAGTCGGCGTTGAAGGCGGCGCAGACCAGCGGGTGAAGCTGGATCGCCTTGCCTTCGATCAGCACCGGCTCAAACGCCTGGATGCCGAGGCGGTGGAGCGTCGGCGCGCGGTTAAGCAGCACCGGGTGCTCGCGGATGACCTCTTCGAGGATATCCCACACCTCCGGCCGCTCCTTCTCGAGCATGCGCTTGGCGGCCTTGATCGTGGTCGCCATGCCGTAGAGCTCGAGCTTGGAGTAGATGAACGGCTTGAACAGTTCGAGCGCCATCTTCTTCGGCAGGCCGCACTGGTGCAGCTTGAGCTCGGGGCCGACCACGATGACCGAACGGCCGGAATAGTCGACGCGCTTGCCGAGCAGGTTCTGGCGGAACCGGCCCTGCTTGCCCTTGAGCATGTCAGACAGCGACTTCAGCGGGCGCTTGTTGGCGCCGGTGATGGCGCGGCCGCGGCGGCCGTTGTCGAACAGCGCATCGACGGCTTCCTGCAGCATGCGCTTTTCGTTGCGCACGATGATCTCGGGCGCGCGCAGCTCGATTAGCCGCTTCAGACGGTTGTTGCGGTTGATCACGCGGCGGTAGAGATCGTTGAGGTCCGAAGTGGCAAAGCGGCCGCCATCGAGCGGAACCAGCGGACGCAGTTCCGGCGGAATGACCGGAATGACTTCCATGATCATCCACTCCGGGCGCGCGCCGGACTCGAGGAACGCCTCGACCAGCTTCAGCCGCTTGACCAGCTTCTTGCGCTTGGCTTCAGACTTGGTCTCCTTGAGGTCGGTACGCAGGTTGACGCGCTCCTCCTCAAGGTCGATGGCTTCCAGCATGGTGCGCAGCGCTTCCGCGCCGATGCCGACCTGGAAGGCGTCCTCGCCGTATTCGTCGAGGGCGTTCTGGTACTCCTCCTCGGTCATCATTTCGTGCAGACGCAGCGGGGTCAGGCCCGGCTCGATCACCACGTGGTTCTCGAAGTAGAGAATGCGCTCAAGGTCCTTAAGGGTCATGTCGAGCAACAGGCCGATACGGCTCGGCAGCGACTTCATGAACCAGATGTGCGCCACCGGCGAGGCCAGTTCGATATGGCCCATGCGCTCGCGCCGGACCTTCTGCAGGGTCACTTCGACGCCGCACTTCTCGCAGGTGATGCCCTTGTACTTCATGCGCTTGTACTTACCGCACAAGCACTCGTAGTCCTTGGTCGGGCCGAAGATGCGGGCGCAGAACAGGCCGTCCCGCTCCGGCTTGAAGGTCCGGTAGTTGATGGTTTCCGGCTTCTTGATCTCGCCATAGGACCACGACCGGATACGTTCCGGGGAGGCGATCGAAATCTTGATCTGGTCAAACCGCTGGACGGCCTGGGTTTGGCCGAAAATTCGCATCAATTCATTCATATCACGTACTCCTTGGGGTCCGGCCTAGTTCAGTTCGACGTTGAGGCCAAGGGAATGCAGTTCCTTGACCAGAACGTTGAACGACTCGGGGATGCCGGCCTCGAACGTATCGTCGCCGCGGACAATCGCCTCGTAGACCTTGGTGCGGCCGGAAACGTCGTCCGACTTGACCGTGAGCATTTCCTGCAGCGTGTAGGCGGCGCCGTAGGCTTCGAGCGCCCACACCTCCATCTCGC
>JAYNJY010000262.1:0-3354 GCA_038110665.1 Rhodospirillaceae bacterium
TTTCGCCGGGCAGCAATGGCCGGCCCGGTGTCGCCGCCGATACGTTGCCGCCCATGTCGACGATGTCGACGCCGCCCTGGAGCGAATGCAGCCGGCCCCAGTAGGGACCGTCGCCGTCGGCCATGCCGGCGACGGTGTCGCCGGCGATGACCGGCCCACCGGCGACGGCGAGGTCGGGCGGCGTGGCGCCCGCGAAATAGCCTTTGACGACGACGCGCGTGCCGGTTTTCGCCACCACCACCAGATCGAGGCCGTCGCGTTCGAACTGGGCGGTGGCGAGCGCGAAATCGGACGGCAACGAGACGGCCGCGCCGGTGCCGGTACTCAGGACCAGACCGGCAGCCGCCGTATTGCCATGCGGATCGTGTTCGCGTGTCATCGTTCCGTCCTCGCGCGGATGATCAAGCGATCGGGAGGATGGTCTCAGAACATTTAATAAACTGTTGAAATAAAAAGATTTTTATCAACCGTGGCGTCACGCGCCGGCGAGCCGGCGAATGGTCGCGAGCAGTTCCGGCGCGAGCGGAATGCCGTCCAGGCGGCGGCGCTCCATGTAGCGGATTTCGATCTCGCCGGGCAACAGCACTTCGCCGCCGGCCTCGAACGGCGCGGACGATTTCACCTTCTCGGCGAAGGCCTGCATGCGGGCGTCGAATTCGTCGCACGCCATGATCGTCGCCGGATTGAGGGCGAGGAAGAAGTGGCTGACGCCCTGCGGCTCCTTTTCCGCCCACATGTCGCCGACGTCGTCGAGGAAGCGCCCACCCGAGAGCACGCCGGAAAGGATGTCGACGGCGAGCGCCAGGCCGTAGCCCTTGTGGCCACCGATGAACTGGATGAAGCCGGCGAGGCCGGCGGCCGGATCGGTCGTCGGCTTGCCGTCGGCATCGAGCGCCCAGCCCGCCGGCATCGGTTCGCCGGCGTCGCGCAGCTTCCGCATCTTGCCGCGCGCGGCGATGCTCATCGCCATGTCGAGCAGGAACGGCGCGCCGCCCTTGCGCGGTGCCGCGAAGCCCATCGGGTTGTTGCCGAGTCGGAAGTCGCGGCCGCCGAACGGCGTCATCGAGGGCGACGCCGTGGTGCCGGAAACCAGGATCAGGCCGGCGACCGTGGCGGCGAAGCCGTAGGGCGCCATGGCGCCGAAATGGTTGGAGTTGCCGACGGTGACGAAGGCGATGCCTGTCTTGATCGCCTTGGTGATGGCGAGTTCGAGCGCGCGTGCGCCGACCACCTGGCCCTGGCCGCCACCGCCGTCGACGGCGGCGATCGAGGGCGCCTTGTCGAAGGCGCGGATGTCGGGCCGGGCCGGCACGACGCCGGCCTCGACGCGCTTCAGGTACTGCTCGACGCGGTGCACGCCGTGCGTGCCGATGCCCATCAGGTCGGTCGATATCAATATCTCGGCGGTGGTATCGGCGTCCGACTTGGAGAAGCCGGCGCGTTCGAAGGCGGCGACGGTGAGCGCCTTCAACTCGACGGCCGGCACGTTGATGCTGGCGACCATCAGCGGCCGCCCGCCCGGGAGGTTCCCGAATACTTGTCGCGCTGCGAGTCGTATTCGGCCGTGCAGCGCATGACCTGGCCGTCCTTCTCCAGGCGGAAATGCACCAGTTGGACGATGCGGACCAGGTTCTGGTAGGGCGCGACGCCCGGCCGTTCCTGCTTCTCCTCGCGCTTGTCGACGACCGTCCAGCCCGCCGCCTGCAGCTTGGCCATGGGCAGCGCGCCGTCGTCGGCCTGCGACGCCTGGAGAATCGGCCAGCCCGCCATGATCGCCGACGCACCGAGCACGAGCAGCATGTTCTTCATGTCTTGAAACCGCCAAGCCGTTGATTCGCTGAAAACTATAGACCGCCGGCGGTACCGCCGCCAGGGGTGGCTTGGATGCCGGGACTGGTACGGCTAAACTGGCAGACCCGCAACCCGGACAGGCCGGTGCCGTTCATGCAGCAATACCTCGACCTTCTCCGTCACGTCCGCACCTCCGGCGTCTTCCGCGGCGACCGCACCGGCACCGGGACCCAGGGCGTGTTCGGCCATCAGATGCGGTTCGACCTGGCGGAGGGCTTCCCGCTGCTCACCACCAAGAAGCTGCACATGAAGTCGATTGTCCACGAGCTGTTGTGGTTCCTGGCCGGCGACACCAACACCAAGTACCTGAACGACCACGGCGTCACCATCTGGGACGAATGGGCCGACGCGACCGGCGAGCTCGGCCCCGTCTACGGCCACCAATGGCGTGCCTGGCCGAAACCCGACGGCGGCACCATCGACCAGATCGCGAACGTGGTGAAGTCGATCAGGCAAAACCCCAATTCGCGCCGCCACATCGTCTCGGCCTGGAACGTCGCCGAGGTCGACCAGATGGCGTTGCCGCCGTGCCACTGCCTGTTCCAGTTCTACGTCGCGGAAGGGCGGCTTTCGTGCCAGCTCTACCAGCGCAGTTGCGACATCTTCCTGGGCGTTCCCTTCAACATCGCCTCCTATGCGCTGCTCACCATGATGGTGGCGCAGGTGACCGGGCTGAGGCCGGGCGACTTCGTCCATACGCTCGGCGACGCGCATCTCTACGCCAACCACCTCGACCAGGCCGACCTGCAGCTCCAGCGCGCGCCGCTCAAGCTACCCGAAATGCGCATCAACCCGGACGTGACCGACATCTTCGGCTTCAAGTTCGAGGATTTCGAGCTGGTCGGCTACGAGGCGCATCCCCACATCAAGGCGCCGGTCGCGGTCTGACATGCGGACCTCGCTGATCGTCGCCATGGCCGACAACCGCGCCATCGGCCTCGAGGGCGGCATGCCCTGGCACATCTCCGCCGACCTCAAGTACTTCAAGCGCGTCACCATGGGCGGGCCCGTGGTGATGGGGCGCAAGACTTACGAATCGATCGGCCGCGCGCTGCCCGGCCGCGCCAACATCGTCGTCACCCGCAACAAGGATTTCCACGTCGCCGACGCCGACGCCGCCCACGACGTCGCGGCGGCGCTCGGGAAGGCGAGGGCCATCGCCGAGATCGAGGGCGGCGACGAGGTCTTCGTCGTCGGCGGCGCCGAGATCTACGCCCAGGCCATGGCCGAGGCGGACCGCATCTATCTCACCCGCATCCACGACGAGTTTCCCGGCGACGCCTTCTTCCCCGAACTCGACGAGGGTGGCTGGCAGGAAGTCGCGCGCGAGACCCACCCGCCGGAAAGCCCGGACGGGCCGTCGTTCAGCTTCACCGTACTCGATCGCGTCGGCTGAAATGAAACGGCGCCCGCCGGTGGGCGGACGCCGTCTCGTTATTTCGGTCGGGAGAGGGCGCGTCAGCCTTTTTCGATGCGCACCGCGACGAAGCGCAGCCCGTTCTG
>JAYNJY010000262.1:3364-4374 GCA_038110665.1 Rhodospirillaceae bacterium
GTTCTGGCCCTCCAGGTGCAGCAGCACCGACTTGCGGCCGGCCTTCTTCGCCGCCGCGATCTTGGTGCGGACCTCGGCCGGGGTGGCGATCTCCTCCTGGCTGACCTCGATGATGACGTCGCCGGGACGGATGTCCTTGGCGCCGGCGGGGCCGTCGGGGTCGACCTTGGTGACGACCGCGCCCTTGGCGTCGGCCTTGAGCTTGAAGCGTTCGCGCACCTTGTCGGTGAGCGGCGAGAGCGTCAGGCCGAGTTCGTCGACCGAAAGCTCGCCGCCCGGACCTGCGCCGCCGCCGCCGCCCGAGCCGGCGGAGGCCTGCTTGGCCTCGTCCTTGAGTTCGCCGACGGCGACCTTGACGGTGGCCGGCTTGCCTTCGCGCCAGATCGAGACGTCGACCGGCTTGCCGACCTCGGTCTCGGCGACGATACGCGGCAGCGAGCGCATCTCGTGCACGTTCTTGCCGTCGAACTCGAGGATCACGTCGCCCGACTTGATGCCGCCCCTGGCGGCGGGGCTGTCCTCGATGACGCTGGCGACGAGCGCGCCTTCGGCCTTCTTGAGGCCGAGCGTCTCGGCGATTTCCTCGGTCACCGCCTGGATGTGGACGCCGAGCCAGCCGCGCTTGACGGCGCCGGACTTCATCAGCTGGGTGATCACCGGTTTGGCGGTCGAGGCCGGGATGGCGAAGCCGATGCCGACGCTGCCGCCACTGGGCGAGAAGATCGCGGTGTTGATGCCGATGACCTCGCCGGCGAGGTTGAACATCGGGCCGCCCGAGTTGCCGCGGTTGATCGAGGCGTCGGGCTGGATGAAGTCGTCGTAGGGGCCGGCGTTGATGTCGCGGCCGCGCGCCGAGATGATGCCGGCGGTCACCGTGCCGCCGAGGCCGAACGGGTTGCCGATGGCGACGACCCAGTCGCCGACCCGGGCCTTGCGCGAATTGCCGAACTTGACCGCCGGCAGCTTGCGGTCGGTCTTGATCTTGAGCACGGCGAGGTCGGTCTTGGTGT
>JAYNJY010000263.1:0-2402 GCA_038110665.1 Rhodospirillaceae bacterium
CCCTTCCATTTCAGCGCGCGCGGCGTCCATCACCAGCAGTGCGGCGGCGCCGTCGCCGGCGGTCAATTCGATCGGGCTGGCGGCACGCGCGCGGCGCTTCTCGCCGGCGGCGACCAGCACCGGCTTGCCGGCCCCCGCCGCCGCCTGCAACGCGGCACTCAGCGCCGACGTGCCGGCGCGCTGCGAGCCGGCGACGTCCAGCGTCAGGAGGTCGTGGCCAAGGCTCAACGCCTCGGCGATGACGCCGGCGTTCTGGCGGTCCTGGAACGGCAGGCTGGTCGAGGCGAAGTAGACGCCGGCTAAATCCTTTGCGCCGGCGCCGCCGAGGCAGTCGCGCGCCGCCTCGACCGCCATGGTGACAGAGTCTTCGTCCCAATTGGCCATGGCGCGCTGGCCCTTTGCGAGCCCCTTGAGGCCAGGATTGAACCAGGCGTGCGCACCGAAGATGGCCGAACGCTCCAGCCTGAGCTGCGGCACGTAGCTGCCGAAAGCATGGATGCCAACAGTCATTATCGTCCCCCCTTGAAAGGCTTAAAGCGCGCCGCCGTTCTTGAGCGCCGCCACCTCTTCGGCCGAGAAGCCCCAGTCCGCCAGCACCTCGTCGTTGTGCTGGCCGGGTGCCGGCGGCGGCGTCGGCGCCCCTTGCGGCGTGCGGCTGAAGCGCGGTGCCGGCGCGCCTTGCATGTGACCGCCGATTTCGAGGAAGGCCTTGCGGTGCACGTTGTGCGGATGGCTCGGCGCTTCCTTCAGCGAAAGCACCGGGCCGTAGCAGACGTCGGTACCTTCCAGCAACGCATCCCATTCGGCGCGGGTCTTGGTCTTGAACACGTCGCGCAACTTGGCCTTGGCGGCAGGCCAGCCGGGAATGTCGTTCTGCTTGGCGAACAGCGGATCGTCGGTGAGGCCGAGCTTCTCCAGCGTCAGCGCATGGAACTGCGGCTCGATCGGGCCGATGGAAATCCATTTCCCATCCTTGGTCTCGTAAGTGCCGTAGTAGTAGGCGCCGCCGTCGAGCTGGTTGGCCTCGCGCTCGTCCTTCCAGAAATTCTGCGCCATGCGGGTGTAGACGCTGCCGAGCAGCAGCGGCACGCCGTCGCTCATGGCCGCATCGATGACCTGGCCCTGGCCCGACTTGCCGGCCTCGATGATGGCGGCGAGGATGCCGACCAGCAGCATCATGCCGCCGCCGCCGAAGTCGGCGACGATGTTCAAGGGTGGCACCGGCCCGCTCGCCTTGGTGCCGATGGCGTGCAAGGCGCCGGTGATGGCCATGTAGTTGATGTCGTGGCCGGCGGCATTGGCGAGCGGACCGTCCTGGCCCCAGCCGGTCATGCGGCCGTAAACGAGCCTCGGGTTGCGACCGAGGCAGAGGTCGGGACCGAGCCCCAACCGCTCCATGACGCCGGGACGGAAACCCTCGATCAGCGCGTCGGCCTGGGATATCAGCTTCAGCGCGGTGTCGCGCCCGGCCTCTGACTTGAGGTTGAGGGCGACGGATTTCCGGGAGCGATTGTTGATGTTGGCGTTGGGGTCGCCGTCGACGGTGGTCGCGCCCGGTCGGTCGATGCGCACCACCTCTGCGCCCATGTCGCCCAGCATCATGGCGCAAAACGGCCCGGGCCCGAGGCCCGCCATTTCCACCACCTTCATTCCCTCAAGCGGTCCCATTCTTGTTCTCCTGCCCATTCTTGCTGTCTTGAATCTCGTCGGCGGCGGCCTTGAGGTTGGCCTTGACCACCTGCAGCATCTTGATCATCTGATCGACCTGCTCGCGGCTCAAGCCCTTCAGGCACATGCGGTTGAGTTCGTTGGCCTGGCGCACCATGGCGTCCTGGATGTCGCGCACCCGGTCGGTCAGCCAGACGCGCTTGACGCGATCAGCCCACTCATGGTGACCGCGCCCATGTCCATGCGGTCGCAAAGCTGGCGCTGGGTCAGGCCGTCCTTGCGGAACAGCGTGCCAAGCACCTGCCACTGGGCGCGCGTCAGCCCATGCGGCTGCATGAAATGGTCGTAGACGATGGACCGGAACCGCGCGACGTCGTGGAACAGGAAACCGATCCGGTTGTCGAGATCGCGCATGCCGGTCAACCCGCCTTCACCCACGCGTGGCCGTTGTTCAGGACCAACACGTCGCGCTCTAAGACGCGAGCACGAAACGACACGTCCTCGCCGTCGATCCACATCTCGGTGCGGATTGTCTCGCCCGGGTAGACCGGCGACGAGAACCTGAGCTTCATCGACTTAAAGCGTTTGGCGTCGTAGCCGCAGCAGGTCTTCAAGATGGCGTGACCGGCGACACCGAGCGTACAGAGCCCGTGCAGGATCGGTCGCTCGAAGCCGGCCGCCTTGGCGACGACCGGATCGGCATGCAGCGGGTTCGGGTCGCCCGAAAGCCGGTA
>JAYNJY010000263.1:2528-4366 GCA_038110665.1 Rhodospirillaceae bacterium
CAAGAGCGCACCCTTGCCCGCCCCTTTGTCGATGATGTCGACGACCTTGTTGGTGGCGACGATGCTTGCCTCGGCCGGCAGCGCGTCATGCAGCTCGATGCCCATTTCGCCGTGCAGGATCTTCTTCCAGTCGAGCCCGGTGCCGGGCTCGCGCGCCCAGAAGCCGGGCGTGCACATGACGGCGGCCATCGTCGGCAGCACCTCGAAGTCGCGCTCTTCGAAGACGAAGCGGAGCTGGCCCTCGTCCATCGGATCGGCGCCAAGGCCGACGCCGAGCGCATAGATGATGGCGTCGCGATGGGTGATGTTCTGCTCGACTTCCGGGAACGGCCAGCTAAGCAGCTTCTGCGGATCGATCGCCATCTCAGACCGGGTCCCAGCTGAAGATGTCCTGCGAGCGGTCGAGCGGGTAGAACATGCTCGAAAGCGCCGGGAAGGCGTGCTCGATGACGCTTTCCGGCGACCAGCCCGCGTTTTCCTGCATGCCGCGCAGCGGTCGGTGCTGGCTCATCAGGAAGATCTCGTTGTTGCGGACGGCGAAGATCTGGCCGGTGACGTTGAAGGCGGTGTCGGCGCAAAGCGCGGTGGCGACGACGGCGATCTTGTCCGGGGTCATCTGCTTCAGCTTCTCGACCCGCGCCTTCTGCGCCTCGTCGCTTATGGGGATGGTACCGATCATGCGGCTCCACGCGAACGGCGATATGCAGTTGGAGCGCACGTTGAAGCGCGACATGTCGAGCGCCAGCGATTTCGAGAGCCCGACGATGCCCAGCTTCGCCGCCATGTAGTTGGCCTGGCCGAAGTTGCCGATCAGCCCAGAGGTCGAGGTCATGTGGACGAAGGCCCCCGACTGCTGCTCGCGGAAGTGCGTGGCCGCGGCGCGCGACGTGTTGAAGCTGCCCTTCAGATGCACGTCGATTACGGCGTCCCAGTCATCCTCCGTCATCTTGTGGAAGATGACGTCGCGCAGGATGCCGGCGTTGTTGACGACGATATCGATGCGCCCGAAGTTGTCGACCGCCTGCTCGACCATGCGCGCGGCGGCCTTGAAATCGGAGACCGAGTCGAAATTGGCCTCGGCCTCGCCGCCGGCGTCGCGGATCGCCTTCACCGTCTCCAGCGCCGGCACCTTGTCGGCGCCCTCGCCGTCGGCGGAACCGCCCAAGTCGTTGACGATCACCTTGGCGCCCCTGGACGCCATCATCTTGGCGATCTCGGCGCCGACGCCGCGCCCCGCCCCCGTGACCAGCGCCACCTTGCCTTGCAGCATGGTGCTGTCGGCCATCTTGCGTTCCTCCCCTGGATCGGCCGCCGGACCACGCCGGCGGCTTGTGGAATTTAGTTCGCGCCATTATTATACATATGCGAACAAAAAGTCGAATCCCATCGGGAGGGGGAGCCGCGATGATTTCGAGAACGATCTTCGACGAGGAGCACGAGCTCTTTCGCCAATCCGTAAAGCGATTCATCGACAAGGAAATCGCTCCCAATCACGCGACGTGGGAGAAGGAAGGCCAAGTCAGCCGCGAGGTCTGGCACGCCGCCGGCGAACAGGGCTTCCTCGGCTGTTCGGTGCCGGAGGAATACGGCGGACCGGGCGCGGACTTCCTCTACACCACCATCGTGTTGGAAGAGCTGGCATCGTCGGGCTACACCGGGCCCGGTTTCCATCTGCATTCCGAGATCGTGGCGCCCTACATCATCCAGTACGGCACCGAGGAACAGAAGCGCCGCTGGCTACCGAAGATGGTGAGCGGGGAAATAATCGGCGCCATCGCCATGTCCGAACCCGGCGCCGGCTCCGACCTGCAGGGGATCAAGACCCAGGCCGTGCGCGA
>JAYNJY010000264.1:0-4355 GCA_038110665.1 Rhodospirillaceae bacterium
ATTGTAATTATCTGCGGGTACTACTACTTCATCGAGAGATTTGACTATGACGGCGAGGTCTCGAAGCGCGCCGCCGGCAGTTTCTACACGGCCAAGCTGTTCAGCGAGCGGACCCGTAAGATCGTGCGGTTCCTGGCCAAATTCGGCTAGGATGGCGCGGCGTCCGTAAAACGCCCCAAGGAACGATCCCGATGGCCGACACTGCCACCCGCATGCCGCCCTGGGTCACCAGCCTGTCGGCGCGGCTTTTGATGCTGACCATCGTCTTCGTCATGCTGGCCGAGTTCCTGATCTGGGCGCCGTCGATCTCGCGTTTCCGCAAGTCCTATCTCGAAGAGCACCTGCTGCGCGCGCACCTCGCGACGCTGGCGCTGGAAGCCCTGCCCGACAAGATGCCGGACCGCCACTTGGAGGACGTGCTGCTGCAGCAGACCAACGCCTACGGCATCGTGCTCAAGGGCCCGAGGCGCCGCACGCTGATGCTCGCCCACGACATGCCGCCCGAGGTCGACGTCACCGTCGACCTGCGCGAGAAGGGCTTCCTGCGCTGGATCGGCGAGGCCTTCATGGCCATGAACCAGGACAAGAACCGGGTCATCCGCGTCATCGGCATGTCGCCGAAACGGCCCGAGGTGACGGTCGAGCTGATCATGGACGAGGAGCCGATGCGCCACGCCATGTACGCCTATTCGACGCGCATCCTGTCGCTCTCCATCGTCATCTCGCTGTTCACGGCCGGACTGGTCTACCTGACGCTGCGCTGGCTGATGGTGCGGCCGATCCAGCGCATCACCAACAGCATCGCCGAGTTCCGCCGCGCGCCCGAGGACGCGTCGCGCCAGCTCAAGGTCAGCGAACGCACCGACGAGCTTGGCCTGACCGAGCGCGAGCTTGCGATCATGCAGGACGAACTGCGCCAGGCGCTGTCGCAGCGCCGGCGGCTGGCGGCATTGGGCGCCGCCGTCACCAAGATCAACCACGACCTCAGGAACAGCCTGGCCACCGCCGTGCTCGCCTTCGACAAGCTCGCCACCGTCAACGACCCGGAGGTCAAGCGCGTGCTGCCGCGGCTCTACGATTCCGTCGACCGCGCCGTACAACTCTGCAGCCAGACGCTCGACTACGCCGTCGATACCTCGCCGACCCTGAAGCCGACACGTTTCCATCTGCAGGAATTGATCGCCGAAGCCGCCGCCGGCCTTCGCCATGCGGAGCCGCAGCCCGACGGCACGATCCGCGTCGACAACCGCGTGCCGTTCGAGATCGACCTGGAGGCCGACCGCCAGCAGCTCTACCGGGTGTTCTCCAATCTGGTGCGCAATTCCCGGGATGCCGGCGCGGCGCGGGTCGAGGTTTCGGCGCGCTACGACAACGGCGCCGTCATCGTCGACATCGCCGACGACGGTCCGGGCCTGAGCGAGAAGGCGCGCGCCAACCTGTTCCAGCCGTTCACCGGCTCGACGCGCAAGGGTGGCACCGGCCTCGGCCTGGTCATCGCCCAGGACGTCGTGAAGGCGCACGGCGGCGATATCGAATGCGTCGAGGACGCCCGGACCGGTGCCCTGTTCCGTATCCGGCTGCCGGCCCATGGCGGCCGCGGCCACGCCGATTAAGGCTTTCAAATCGCCGCGCCGGCGGGCTAGATACGCGCGCCATGAGCCAACGTTGGGACCCGCAGCAATACCTCAAGTTCGCCGGCCCGCGGCTGCGCCCGGCGCTCGACCTGCTCGGCCGCGTCGGCGTCGAGGACGCCGCCTCGGTCTACGACCTCGGTTGCGGCCCGGGCAACCTGGCGGAATTCCTCAAGGGCCGCTGGCCCGGCGCCGAGATCGTCGGCGTCGACAACTCGGCGACCATGCTCGAGAAGGCGCGCGCCGCCCATCCGCAGGAAAAGTGGCTCGAGGCCGACCTCACCCACTGGCGGCCGGAACGGCCGGCCGACGTGATCTACGCCAACGCCGCGCTGCAATGGGTCGACGGCCACGAGACGCTGTTCCCGGGCCTGATGGCCGGCCTGCGCGACGGCGGCGCCTTGGCCGTACAGATGCCGCGCAACCACACCGCGCCGAGCCACGCGCTGATGCAGGACGCCATCGAGGCGAGCCCCTGGGCCGGCGTCATGCGCGGCGCGCGCGGCCTGCCGCCGGTGCCGGGCCCGGAGTTCTATTACGACGTGCTCCGGCCGCACGCCGGCGAACTCGACATCTGGGAGGCCGAGTACCTGCAGGTGCTGGAGGGCGACAACGCGGTCGCGGAATTCACCCGCGGTTCGGCGCTCAAGGTCTATCTCGACGCGCTCGCCGACGACGGCCAGCGCAAGGCCTTCTTCGACGACTATTCGGTGCGCGTGCAGAAGGCCTACCCGAAGCGCGCCGACGGCAAGACCCTGTTTCCGTTCCGGCGCCTGTTCATCGTCGCCACGCGCTGACAAGCGAAAGGCCGCGCCCGGCGATCAAGCCGAGCGCGGCCCCTCATGCGAACGATGCGCAACCGGTTACTCGGCCGACATCATCATCTGTTTCAGTCGCGCTTCCGCCTTTTTCAGCGCCGTGGTGCGCTGGTGGAGGTCGGCGCGCATGGCGGCGATCTTCTGGTTGAGCTGGGCGATCACCTTGGGATCGACGCGCGGCGGCATGCCGAGGACGAAGAAGCGGTCGCCGCGCGGGCGTTGCCGGCAAAGCCGAAAGCGGCAATCCGGCCGAGCGCGGCGGCAACAGAAAGAACGTTACACATGGTTGTTATCCTCCAGGTTTTGGGATGATGATGTCGAAGTTGGTATAGGGTTTGTACCATAACGACCTGAGGGTTCATGTGACGGCGATCATTTTTTGATCGCTGGGTTTTGCAACGCCTCACTCGGCCAGCACGACGCCCTCGCGGCGCTTGTCGGCGCCGCCTTCGAGGCCGCCCGGCACGACGCGGACGGCATGCAGACCGCTTTGCAGCGCGAACGTCTTGACCGTATGGCTGCGCGCCTCGAGTGCCGCCTTCAGGCCCGGGTCGAAGGCGCCGTCTTCAAGTTCGGCGCCGCCGTTCCGGCTCAGGAAATTGGGCAGATCGACCGCCTGTTGCAGCGGCAGATTCCAGTCGAGCGCCGCCACCAGCGCCTTGACGACGAAGCCGATGATGCGCGAGCCGCCCGGCGAGCCGACGGCCATGACCAAACGGCCGTGGCCGTCGAGCACGATCGTCGGCGCCATCGACGAACGCGGGCGCTTGGCCGGTGCCACGCTGTTGGCGACGGGCCGGCCGTCGACCGAGGGCCGGAACGAGAAATCGGTCAACTGGTTGTTGAGGATGAAGCCGCCGGTCATCAGCCGCGAGCCGAACACGGTTTCGATGCTCGACGTCATCGAGACGGCGTTGCCGGCACCGTCGACGATGGCGAAATGCGTGGTCGAGAGGCCCTTGTCGCCGCCCGGTTCGGGCGCGAGCGCGGCCTCGGAACCGGCCGGCCGGCCGGGCTCGCGCTTGGGGCCGGCGCGTTTCGGGTCGATCAGCGCCGCGCGTGCCGCGAGGTAGTCCGGCGCCAGCATGCCGTCGATCGGCACCGGCACGAAGTCGGCGTCGGCGACGTAGGCGTCGCGGTCGGCAAAGGCGAGCGCCTCGGCCTCGGCGATCAGGTGCACGGCCTCGGGCGAGATCGGCTTCAGCGCCGCCAGGTCGAACCGTTCCAGCATGGCCAGCGTCTGCGCCACGGCGAGACCGCCTGACGACGGCGGCCCCATGCCGCAGACCTTCCACTTGCGATAGGGCCGGCAGACCGGCGCGCGCTCGATGGCGCGGTAGGCGGCCAGGTCGGCGTAGCCGAGCGTACCCGGATGGCTCGGCGCGCGCTGCACGGTCTCGACGATGCCGCCTGCCACCGCGCCCCGGTAGAAGGCGTCGGCGCCAACGTCCGCGATGGCGCGCAGCGTCTTGGCCAGCGCCGAGTTGAGGATCAGGCTGCCGGCCGGTTTGGTCTCGCCTTCCTTGGTGTAGTAGACGCCCTTGGCCGCCGGCGTGGCGCGCAGCACGCGCTCGCGCGCCAGCAGCCGCGCCAGTCTCGGCGACATCGCGAAGCCGCGCTCGGCCAGTTCGATGGCCGGTTCGAACAGGCGTTTCCAGGGCAGGCGGCCATGTCTGGCGTGCGCCAATTCGAGCATGCGGACCGCGCCGGGGACGCCGACGGCGGTGCCGCCGGTGGCGGCCTGCATGAACTTCATCGGTTCGCCGCCGTCGAGGAACATGCCCGGCCGCGCACCCCTTGGCGCCGTCTCGCGGCCGTCGTAGCTGGAGAGTTTGCCACTGGCCGCGTCTAAATGCAGCATGAAGGCGCCGCCGCCGATGCCCGACGACTGCGGCTCGACCAGGGT
>JAYNJY010000265.1:0-4287 GCA_038110665.1 Rhodospirillaceae bacterium
TCGGACGCCGCCATGTGCGCCAGATGCACCAGCTTGGTCGGCGAATTGGCCAGATGCACGAGCCAGTCCGTGCCCGCGTTGGCCAATGCCGCCGGCGAGATGCCGCCAGTTAGGGGTGCCTGCAGCGCGTGCAGGACATGGTCGAACTCACGGCTCGCCGGAAACTCGAGCACCGGCGGCGGATTTGTCTTCTTAAATGTCATGGCGGTCGTCATCTCACGCCCCCTTTCGCCTGCGGGCATGCCCGATGATCGCTGGCAGCAAAGCCCTCGCGCGCCCCGGCGCCTTGATGGAGATCAGTACGGCAGTTCCGCCATGCCATCGAATGACCTCATTCATGGCCCATTTTCGGCAGTTTCGCCGGCCAGATTGGTTGCATCGGAAGACTGCGGAAAATTGAGGAAACCGATGTTTGCCCTCGTATTCCTGCCCATCGTCGCGCTTTGGGCCGTCGACAACCATGAGTTCCTGGCCAAGGCCGGCGACGCGCCCTGGCACTACGTCGGCGTCCAGGACCGGCCCGCCGGCGCGCTGCCGAACGGCGCGGCGTCCCTGCCGCTGCAGGTTGGCGACCACACCTTCATCCTGTTCAAGCAGGCGCCGAGCGAGGCGGCGGCCGATCCTTCGGTGGCGGCCTATCCCGACCGTGCCGTCGACCAGGTCGCGGCGCGCTGATCGGCGTCAGTCCGCCGGCGGCGGGAACGTCGCCTCCTCGATCTTGTTGCCGTCCGGGTCGAGAATGAAGGCGCCGTAGTACGTCGTCATCTCGGCCCGGCGCGGTCCCGGTTTGCCGTCGGTGCCGCCGCCGTTCGCCAATGCCGCCGCATGGAAGGCGCGGACCGCGTCCTCCGAGCGGCAGCGGAGGCAGACGTGGTGGCCGCTGCCTTCCGGCTGCGTCGTGCCCTCGCGCAAATTCAGCCAGAGTTCCGGATAGCGCTTGCCGAAGCCGATGGTGCGCGGCCGTTCGGCGATCCGCCGCATGCCGAGCGGTGCCAAGAGCGCGTCGTAGAACGCGGCGCTGCGGCCCAAGTCCGAGACCGGAATCGAGACGTGGTCGATCATGCTTTGGCCCCGATGCCGGCGACCGGCGTGGTCCAGGCCGGGTCCTTGTGCTTCTCCCAATAGAGCCGTGTCAGGCGCTCCGTCACCGGGCCGGGGGCGCCGCGCGAAAGCGCGCGTCCGTCGATGCTGCCGACCGCCATGATGCCGCCGGCGGTCGACGTGATGAAGGCTTCGTCGGCGCCATGGAGGGCTGCGACCGATAGTGTCGCGGCCTCGGCCTTGATGCCCATTTCGTCGAGCAATTCGAGCGCGGTCCGGCGCGTGATGCCGTGCAGCACGCCGCTCGCTGGCGTGATCCAGTTGACGCCGGTGAGCGCGAACAGGTTGAAGCCGGGGCCCTCGGCGACGTTGCCGGCGCCGTCGACCAAAAGCACGTTCTCGCGCCCCGCGTCGTAGGCCTCGAAGAGCCCGGCGACGAGATCGAGCCAGTGGTAGTTCTTGACCGTCGGGTCGACGGCGGCGGGGCGGATGCGCTCGACCGAGGCGACGTGGAGTTCGATGCCGCGCCGGCGCTGTTCGGCGTCGGCGACCCAGCCGAACGGCAGCGCGAAGGCGATGAAGGTGTTGGTCGCATCGCGCGGATCGCGGCTGAAATTGGCCGAGCGGCCACGTGTCAGCACCATCTCGACGTAGGCGTCCTCGAGCCCGGCGCGGGCCACGCATTCCGACAAAATTTCCTCCAGGCGCTGGCGTCCGAACGGCAGTTGCATGCGCAGTTTCTCGATGCCGCGGAGGAAGCGTTCGATATGCAGATCGAGCCGGAAGAACCGCCCCTGCCAGACGTGCACGACGTCGTATGTCGCGTCCGAGCGCAGGAAGCCCCAGTCGAGCACCGAAATTTTCGCCTCCGAAATCGGCATGTAGCGGCCGTCCATGTAGGCGACACCCGGGGGAAACTGAGGGGGAAAGCCGGGCTGTTCCATGGGCGGCATGCCGTTGGCCATCAGTGTGCCTCGCCCCAGTTGAGACCGGCGCCGGTGTCGACCACCAGCGGCACGTCGAGATGCGCCGCACTTTCCATCACGCGCTTGACCAGCGCAGTGGTCTCGGCGAGTTCCGCTTCCGGCACCTCGAACACCAATTCGTCGTGCACCTGCAGCAACATGCGCGCCTTCGACTTGGCTTCCGCGAGCGCGCCGGGCAGGCGGATCATGGCGCGCTTGATGATGTCGGCCGCGCCGCCCTGGATCGGCGCGTTGATGGCGGCACGTTCGGCGAAGCCGCGCATGTTCGGGTTGCGGTCGTTGATGCCGCGCATGTGGCACTTGCGGCCGAACATCGTCGTGACGAAGCCGGTCTCGTGCGCCTGGGCCTTGGTGCGTTCCATGTAGTCCTTGATGCCCGGGTACTTCTCGAAGTACGCCTCGATGTGGCGCGCCGCATCGCCGCGCTCGATGCCGAGCTGGCGTGCCAGGCCGAAGGCGGAGATGCCGTAGATGATGCCGAAGTTGATGGCTTTCGCATTCCGTCTCACCATCGGGTCCATGCCCTCGACCGGCACGCCGAACACTTGGGCGGCGGTGATGGCGTGGATGTCCTGGCCGTCGAGGAAGGCCTGGCGCAGCGCCTCGATGCCGGCGACATGGGCGAGCAGGCGAAGCTCGATCTGCGAATAGTCGGCCGACAACAGCACGTGGCCCGGCTCGGCGACGAAGGCGCGGCGGATCTTGCGGCCCTCCTCGGTGCGGACGGGGATGTTCTGCAGGTTGGGATTGGTCGAGGACAAGCGCCCGGTCGTGGTCGCCGCCTGCGCGTAGGAGGTATGGACACGGCCCGTCGCCGGGTTGATCGCCTCGATCAGCGCGTCGGTGTAGGTGCTCTTGAGCTTCTGCAACTGGCGCCAGTCGAGCACCCGGGCCGGCAGGTCGTGGCCCTCGGCGGCGAGGCCTTCGAGCACGTCGGCGCCGGTGGCGTAGGCGCCGGTCTTGCCCTTCTTGCCGCCCGCGAGGCTCATCTCGTCGAACAGGATTTCGCCCAACTGCTTGGGCGAGCCGACATTGAACTCGTGTCCGGCGAGACCGTGGATTTCCGTCTCCAAGTCCGCCATGCGCTTGGCGAAATCATCCGACAGGCGCTTCAGTTCCTTGGCGTCGACCTTGATGCCCTCCCGCTCCATGGCGTTGAGCACGGGGACGAGCGGGCGTTCCAGCGTCTCGTAGACGGAGACCATGTGGTCCTGCGCTAGGCGCGGCTTTAGGAGCCGATGCAGCCGGAGCGTCACGTCGGCGTCCTCGGCGGCGTAGTCGCGCGCCTGCTCCAGCTCGACGTAATCGAAGGTGACCTGTGCCTTGCCGGTGCCGACCACGTCCTTGAACTTGACGGTCTCGAGGCCAAGATGCTCGCGCGCCAGTTCGTCCATGCCGTGGCCGTGCAGCCCGCCCTCGAGCACGTAGGAGAGCAGCATGGTGTCGTCGATGGGCGCGATCTCCAGCCCGTAGCGCGCCAGCACCTGCATGTCGTACTTGATGTTCTGGCCGATCTTGAGCACACCCGGATCGGCCAACAGCGGCTTCAACGCCGCCAGCGCGTCCTTCAAGGGGATTTGCCTGGGCGGCGGTGCGACGCCGGCGCAGGACAAGAGATCGCCGGTCTCGCCGGAGCCCGCCGCCTTGTGCGCCACCGGCACGTAACAGGCCCGGCCCGGTTCGACCGAAAGCGAGAAACCGACCAGTTCGGCCCGCATGGAATCGAGGCTCGTCGTCTCGGTGTCGAAGGCGACCACGCCGGCCTTGTCGGCGGCGGCGATCCAGCGTTCCAGCTGGGCGATCTCCTGCACCAGTTCGTATTCGTTTTCGGCCGGCGGCGCGTCGGCGGCGGCCACGGCGGCGTCGCCCGACTGAACCCCGAGCCTGGCGCCGACATTGGTGACGAGCGAGCGGAAACCCTGTTCCTTGAGGAAGCCGAGCAGCCGTTCCGCATCCGGCTGCTTGACCGCGAAATCCTCGAGCGTCAGCGTCACCGGCACGTCGTCCTTGAGGCGCACCAGCTCGCGGCTGATGCGCGCGCGGTCGGCCTGTTCGGTCAGTTTCTCGCGCCGCTTCGGCTGCTTGATCTCGTCGGCGCGGGCGAGCAGCGTATCCAAGTCGCCGTACTCGTTGATCAGCTGCGCCGCCGTCTTGATGCCGATGCCCTCGATGCCGGGCACGTTGTCAGTCGAGTCGCCGGCCAGCGCCTGCACGTCGACGACGCGCTCGGGCCCGACGCCGAACTTCTCGACCACCTCAT
>JAYNJY010000266.1:0-4283 GCA_038110665.1 Rhodospirillaceae bacterium
GTATTCGTCGTGCGCCACCGCGCCGATTACCGCGTCGAATCCGGCGGCGCCGTCGAGGTCGCAGATCAACCCGATACCGTAGAGTGCGCGGGCATCGGCGGCGGCGGCGATGGGATCATGCACGGAAACGTCGTGACCGGCGGCGACGAGCGCGGCGACCATGTCGGCGACCTTGGAATTGCGCAGATCGGAAACGTTCTGCTTGAAGGTGAGGCCGAGCACCAGCACGCGCGACGGCCCGTCGAGGCGGCGCGCGATCTCGGCGGCGACGAAGCCGGCCATGCCGTCGTTGATGCGCCGCCCGGCGAGGATCACCTCGGGGTCGTGGCCGACCGCCTTGGCCGCATGCGCCAGGTAGTAAGGATCGACGCCGATGCAGTGCCCGCCGACGAGGCCGGGGCGGAAATCGAGGAAGTTCCACTTGGTGCGGGCGGCGGCGAGCACGTCCTGGGTATCGATGCCGAGCCGCTGGAAGATCATCGTCACTTCGTTGATGAAGGCGATGTTGATGTCGCGCTGGGCGTTTTCGATGACCTTGGCGGCCTCGGCGGTGCGGATGCCCGGCGCCACGTGCACGCCGGCGGGCACGATGGTGCCGTAAACCTCGGCGAGCAGCGCCGCCACCTCGGGCGTCTGTCCGGCAACGACCTTGATGACGTTCTCGACCGTGTGCTTGCGGTCGCCCGGGTTGATGCGTTCGGGCGAATAGCCGAGGAAGAAATCCTGGCCGCATTTCAGGCCCGATGCGCGCTCTAGTTCCGGCCCGCAGACGTCCTCGGTGACGCCGGGGTAGACGGTGCTCTCGAACACGACCACGGCGCTTGGCTGCAATACCTTGCCGACCGTGGCGCTGGCCGAACGCAACGCGTCCAGATCGGGCTCGTTGGCGGCGTCGATGGGTGTCGGCACGGTGACGATGAACAGGTTGCTGTCGGCGAGATCAGCGGGATCGGCGGTCCAGGCGACGGTGGCGGCGGCGAGCCTTTCGGGCGGCATTTCGCCGGTCCGGTCCTTGCCGGCGCGGAGTTCGTCGAGACGGGCCCTGTCGAGATCGAAACCGGTGGTCGGAAACTTGCCGGCGAGGGCGACCGCCAGCGGCAATCCGACGTAACCGAGGCCGACAACGGCAATTTTCGTATCGGAAATGCTGAAATCGGGCATGGCGTTACGTTTGATTTGTCGAAACCTCAAAGTCAACGCCATTCAGCCACGGCCGGGCCTTGCCGACACCCCTTGTGGTTGCCGTCTGCGGACGGTATTTCAAGACATCGATCCCATAGGCCGGGCAACGTCCATCCATGAGCGACACCTCGCGCGCATTTTCCAACGCTTTCGCCGTCCTGGTCAGCGCCGCGATCCCGTCGCTGGCTTTCGGCCGCGCGGTGTTCGCGGTGGCGTTCGGGCTTGGATTCCTGGCCTTGCTAGCCAGCGACCTGCGCCGGCCGGCTTGGCGGGAACTGGTCGAGCGGGCACGCTCGCCGGTCGGCTTGGCGATCGTGGCGACGCTCGGGTGCTGGACGCTGAGCGCGCTCGGGTCGGATTTCAGGTTCCGCTCGCTCGAGGCGGTCTGGCGGTCGGGCCTGTTCGTGGCGGCCGCGACCATGATCCATGGCGGACTGCGCGGCCGGCCGGAACTGGTCCGGCTGGCGGTCATCAGCCTCGTCGCCATGTCATGTGTCGCCGCCGCCTTCGCCGTACTGGCGTCGACGGTGTTGCCGGAACTCTACTGGACGCTCCGGCTCAAGGGCTGGATCGCACGGCCGTTGCAGGTCGAGTTGAAGGCGTATTCGTCGGTCAGTCTGTTCGTGCTGCCGCTGTTCGCCCTGGTGTTCATGGATCGCCGCCCGGCCCTGGCCGGCGGTACCGCGCTCTCGGCGATGGCGCTCTTGTATCTCGCGTACGCGACCAGCAACCGTGCCGCCGTCGCCGGTCTCCTGGGGGCGCTGATGGCGCTGATCCTCGCCCGGGCCATGCGCAAGCGATCGGCCAAGGTGCTGCTGGCGGGACTGGGACTGCTGGTCGGCCTCACCGCGTTGGTGGTCTATGCCCTTTACGATTCCCGCGCCGCTGCGGCCCATGATGCGCTGACGAAATACCTGCGCAACCAGGACTGGCTGGTGCCGCTCTGGTTGATCGACTTCCAGCGCCAGGAAATCTGGGGGCACGCGCTCGCACTGGTGCGGGGGGCGCCGTGGTTAGGCATCGGCGCCAACACCATCAACTTCACCCCTGGTGCCGACACGCCCATGCCAGGCAACGAATCGCTGCACATCATCCCCTCCCATCCGCACAACTGGGCCATCGAAATCCTGGTCGAGGCGGGCGCCGTCGGCCTCGTCGCCCTGCTCGTCACGCTGGCGCTGGTTTTTCTGTCGCTGCTGCGGTGCTATCGTCGGACCGGTGATGGCGGCGCGCTTGCCGCGATCGTCATTTTGGCCGCGTATTGGACATCCGGTCTTTTCAATTTCTCCTACTGGTCGGCGTGGTGGCAGATATCGTTCACCCTGAGTGTCGCATTGGCCCTGACTTGGGACGCGCAGGGGCGGCACCGAAGCGAAGCGGGTTCGCCATGACGATCGCCGCCAAGCGCCGGGAGCCTAGATGACGACGCTCACGCCGCTGCCGTCATGGCCAGACCTCCTGGCCGGCCTCGCCGGCGGGCGGCCGGCCGGCGATGCGCTGGCGGCACCCTGGCTCGGCGGCGGCGCTCGGGCGTTCCGGTTTTCGCGCTCGGCCTGGGCGCTCCACGCCATTGCCGCCTGGTGGCGACAGACGCACAGCGACGCAGCGCCGCGGCTCTGGCTGCCCGACTATTTCTGCAACCAGAGTACCGAACCGCTGAGCCGGACCGGCGCGAGCTTGCGCCATTATCCCGTCGCCGACGACCTGGAACCCGATTGGCCGGCCTGCCGCGCCATGCTCGCCGACGGCCCGGCGCCGGATTTGTTCGTGCTCACCCACTATTTCGGCCACGCCGCCGACGGCGCCCGGGCGGCGGCGTTCTGCGGCGAGGCCGGCGCGTTGCTGATTGAGGACGCGGCGCACGCCCTGGCGCCCGGGAACGGCATCGGCGACAGCGGCGATTTCGTCCTCTACAGCCCGCATAAGCTGCTCGCGGTGCCAGAGGTCGCGCTGCTCGTCGCACGCGGCGCCGATCACGCGGCGGCAGTGGCATCGGCGGTGGCGACGCTGCCGCCAGGGCGTTCGGCGGCCGGCGCCAAGTGGCTGGCAACACGCGCGGTGCTCAAGCTCCTGCCCGGCTTTGCGCTCGCCCGGCGCTACCGGGCGCTGCCCGGCTTCGACTACGATCCGCCCTACGGCACGCTCGCCACCACGCCGTTCGCCGGCGCCGTGGCCGAACGCCTGTTGGCACGACAGTCGGCCGATCTCGCCGATGTTGCCGCCCGGCGGCGCAGCAACGCCGAAAGCTGGCGGCGATATTTCCAGGCCAAGCCGGATTGCGGGGTGCCTCTGTTCACGGCCGGGGCCGAGGGCGCGGCGCCGTACCGTTTCGTGCAGCGCTTCGCCGACGCGGCCGCGGCGGAAAAATGGTTCGGGCGGTTTCGCGCGCGCGGCGTTCCGGTCGAGACGTGGCCGGACCTGGCGCCGGAAGTCCTGGCCGACCCCGCCAGGCATGGCCGGGCGCTCGAATTGCGGCGCCGGCTGGTGCTGTTCCCGGTGCATCAGACCCTGACGTTTCCGCGCAACCTCTGAACAACTTCGGCGGCAGCCGGAAGGCCATGCCTAGGCCGGCAAGGCGTTTTCCAGATACCAGGCGTAGGCTTTCTTCAGGCCTTCCGCCAAGGGTGTCTCGGCGTGCCAGCCGAGCTTGGAAAGCAGCGATACGTCGAGCAATTTTCGCGGCGCGCCGTCGGGCTTCGACGGGTCGAAACGCAATGCGCCCTTGAACCCGACCACCTCGGCGACTTGCCGCGCCAGATCGGCGATCGACGCTTCCTCACCGCTGCCGATATTGACCGGCACCGGGCCGGAATAGTGCTGCATCAGGAACACCAGCGCGTCGGCGAGATCGTCGACGTAGAGGAATTCGCGCATCGGCGCGCCGCATGCGCCTTGGCGATCAGCGCCGGAACGACGTGGCTGGTCTCAAGATCGAAGTTGTCGCCGGGGCCATAGAGATTGTTGGGCTGGGCCGAAATGAAATCGCTGCCGTACTGCTTGCGGTAGGCCTGGCACATCTTGATGCCGGCGATCTTGGCGATGGCGTAGGCCTCGTTGGTGGGCTCCAAAGGGCCCGTGAGAAGAGCCTCTTCGCGGATGGG
>JAYNJY010000267.1:0-1519 GCA_038110665.1 Rhodospirillaceae bacterium
CCAGGCCGACCGTGGTCGTGGTCTTGCCCTCGCCGGCGGGCGTCGGCGTGATCGCTGTGACCAGGATCAGCTTGCCGTCGGGCTTACGCGACAGCTTCTTGATGAAGTCGTAGGAAATCTTGGCCTTGGTCGGCCCGTACTGCAAAAGCGCATCGGCCGGAATATCCAGCTTCGCACCGATATCCGCGATCGGCTGCATTTTCGCTTCGCGGGCAATTTCGATATCACTCTTCGGCATTTGGAACCTCCCTGGTTCGAAAATCTCGGGTTCTTTTCACGCTATTCGTCCCCCTGCAATGCCGCAACCGGAGCGAGCCCGCCCGCGGCGCATGGGGGTATCCGTGGCTCAGCTTGCCAACTTGCTCCCCACTTCGAGGCCGACCTCGTCGGCGAACTCCTTGCCGGTCACCTTCTTACCGCCGCCGTAGCGCACCCGCTTGGCGATGATCGAGCCGCGTCCGGCGGTGATCACGATGGCGTCGTCGGTAATGGCGCTGACGCGCCCGGTGCGGCCGAAGGCATGATCGGTCTTTTCGCAATCGAAGATTTGCAGGGTTTCGCCGTTGAATGTCGTCCAGGCGCCAGGCTGCGGATTGCACGCCCTGATCTGGTTGTAGACCTCGCCGACGGAACGGTTCCAGTCGATCTCCGCGACCTTCTTGTTGCACCAGCCCTCGTAGGTCGCCTTCGACTCGTCCTGGGGGGTCTTAGGCGGATTGCCGGCGCGCACCAGGTCGATGGCTTCCAGCGTGGCTTCCAGGCCGAGCGGAAAGATCTTGTCGAAGTAGACCGAGCCGATGGTGTCGTCGGGGCCAATCTCGACTTCCTTCTGCAACAGGATTTCGCCTTCGTCCAAGCCATCGTCCGGCCAGAAGTAGGAAAGCCCGGTCTTGGTCGCGCCCCACATGATCGGCCAGTTGATCGAACTCGGCCCGCGGTGCAGCGGCAGCAGCGACGGGTGGAAGCAGATCGAGCCGTGCTTGGGAATGTCGCGCGCCTCCTCTGGCACGAAGATGATGACGTAGGCCATGACGCAGAGATCGGCCTCGAATGCCCGCATCTCATCGAGCACGGCCTTGTCGGTGAAGTTGTCGGGCTGCTTGACGGTAAGCCCCTTCTCGAGCGCGAACTCCTTGATCGGGTCCTGGCGGCCGTCCTTATCCGGCGCGCAATAGACGGCCACGACCTCGTCCTTGCCCGCGTTCAGGATGGTCTCCAGCGCGGACTTTCCGAAGGCCTGCTGGCCCATGACGATCAGACGCATGTCATATCCTCCTCAAGGCGGCGCCGCTCAGACGGCGCCGGCCTGCTTGGCCTGGGTGATCTCAGCGTCGTTCAGGCCGACGACCTCGCGCAGGATTTCCTCGGTGTGCTCGCCCAACAGCGGCGAACGCTTAACGTCGGCCGGACAGTCCGAAAGCTTGATCGGACAACCGACCGAGAGGTACGGCCCGCGCTCGGGGTGGTCGACCTCGACCACGGTGCCGCTTTCGCGCAGGCTCTGCTCCTCGGCGAGCTC
>JAYNJY010000267.1:1529-4237 GCA_038110665.1 Rhodospirillaceae bacterium
GGAATGTCGAGCGGATTGCAGATCGCCATGACCTCGAACTTGGTCTTGGTCATGGTCCAGGCCTCGATGGTGTCGAACATCTCGTTCAAGCGCGGCAGGCGGGCCTTCGGCGTCGCCCAGTCGGGGTCGGTCTTCCATTCCGGCTTGCCGATGACGTCACAGATCTTCTCCCATACCGCCGCCTGGGTGATGAAGTAGGTGTAGGCGTCGGGGTCGGTCTCCCAGCCCTTGCACTTGAGGATGCGACCGGGCTGACCACCGCCCGAGTCGTTGCCGGCGCGCGGCGTCGCGTCGCCGAACGGAATGCCTTCGCCGAACTGCGAATATTCGGTCAGCGGACCAGCCTCGAGACGCTGCTGATCACGCAACTTGACCCGGCAGAGGTTGAGCACGCTGTCCTGCATGGCGCATTCGACGCGCTGGCCCTTGCCCGAATGGGTGCGATGGAAGAGCGCGGTGACGATGCCGAGCGCGAGATGCAGCCCGGTACCCGAGTCGCCGATCTGCGCGCCGGTGACCAGCGGCGTGCCGCCGAGAAACCCAGTCGTCGAGGCAGAGCCGCCGGCGCACTGCGCCACGTTCTCGTAGACCTTGCACTCCGAATAGGGACCCGGGCCGAAGCCCTTGATCGAGGCGTAGATCATGCGTGGGTTGATCTCCTGGATCTTTTCCCATGGGAAGCCCATGCGGTCGAGCGCGCCGGGCGCGAAGTTCTCGACCATGACGTCGCACTTTTCGATCAGCTTGGTCAGGATCGCCTTGCCTTCGGCGGTCTTGGAATTGATCGTGACCGAGCGCTTGTTGTGGTTGAGCATGGTGAAATACAGGCTGTCGGCGCCGGGTTTGTCGACCAGCTGCTTGCGGGTGGCGTCGCCGACGCCGGGGCGCTCGACCTTGATCACGTCGGCGCCGAACCAGGCCAGCAATTGGGTGCAAGTCGGACCCGATTGCACGTGGGTGAAATCCAGAATACGGACGCCTTCAAGAGCTTTCATGGTGCGCTCCTTTATTGTCTGAGGTTATTCGTTCGCTGTTACTTCTTGGCGACGACGCTCTGCGGGTTGAGGTTGCCGATACGGCCGCTCTCCGTGCCCGCCTTGGGGTCGATCACGGCGTTGACCAGGGTCGGCTTGCCCGACTTGATTGCCGCCGTCACCGCCTGCAGGAGTTCGTCCGGCGACGTCGCCTGGACGCCGACGCCACCGAAGGCCTCCATCATCTTGTCGTAGCGCGCGTCCTTGACGAACACGGTCGTCGCGACATCGCCGCCGCCCGAAGGATTGACGTCTGTGCCGCGGTAGATACCGCCGTTGTTGAACACGACGACGCAGACCGGCAGATCGTAGCGGCAGATGGTTTCAACCTCCATGCCGGAGAAGCCGAAGGCGCTGTCGCCCTCGATGCAGAGCACCGGGCAACCGGTCTCGACGGCCGCCGCGATGGCCTGGCCCATGCCGATGCCCATGACGCCCCAGGTGCCGACGTCGAGGCGTTTCCGCGGCTTGTACATGTCGATGATCGAGCGCGCGAAATCGAGCGTGTTGGCGCCCTCGTTGACCAGCACCAGGTCCGGGTTGTCGGCGACGATGCGCCGGAGCGCGCCCAAGGCGCCGTGGAAATCCATCGGTACATTATTGTTCTGCAGCCTCGGCGCCATCTTCTCGACGTTGCTGTCGGCCTTGGCCTTGACCGCGGCGGTCCATTCGGCGGGCGGCTTCTCCCAGCCCTTGCCCATGCCGGCAAGCAGCGCTTTCACGCAAGAACCGATGTCGCCAACCAGAGGTGCCGCGATCTCGACGTTTGAGTCCATTTCCTTTGGCTCGATGTCGATGTGCACGAACTTCTTCGGCGCGTCGCCCCATTGCTTGCCCTTGCCGTGCGACAGCAGCCAGTTGAGGCGTGCGCCGACCAGCATGACGGTGTCGGATTCCTTGAGCACCAGCGAGCGCGCTGCGCCGGCGTACAGTGCGTGGTCGTCCGGCAGCAGGCCCTTGGCCATGCTCATGGCGATGTAGGGAATGCCCGAAGTCTCGACCAGCTCGCGGACGGCATCGTCCTCCTGGGCGTAGGCGGCGCCCTTGCCGAGGATGATCAGCGGCTTCTTCGCCGCCTTGAGCACGTCGAGCGCACGCGCGACCGATTCCGGTGCGGGCAGTTGCTTCGGCGCTCGATCGATGACCTTGACCAGCGACGCGGCGCCCTTGGCCGCGTCCATGGTCTGGCCGAGGAGCGCCGCCGGCAGGTCGAGGTAGACGCCGCCCGGCCGGCCGGAGACCGCCGCGCGGATGGCGCGCGCGATGCCGATGCCGATGTCCTCGGCATGCAGCACGCGGTAGGCCGCCTTGCAGAGCGTCTTGGCGATGGCGAGCTGGTCCATTTCCTCGTAGTCGCCCTGCATGAGGTCGACGATCTCGCGCTCGGACGAACCGGAAATCAGGATCATCGGGTAGCAGTTGGTGGTGGCGTGGGCGAGCGCCGTCAGGCCGTTGAGGAACCCCGGCGCCGAGACCGTCATGCAGATGCCCGGCTTTTGGGTCAGGAACCCGGCAATGGCGGCGGCGTAGCCGGCATGCTGTTCGTGCCGGAACGAGAATACCCGCATGCCTTCCGCCTGCATGAAGCGGCCGAGGTCGGTGATCGGAATGCCTGGCACGCCGTAGATGTTGTTGATGCCATTCAATTTGAGGGCGTCGATGACGAGGTGAAAG
>JAYNJY010000268.1:0-4225 GCA_038110665.1 Rhodospirillaceae bacterium
GCCCGCCGGAAGCGGCAGAGCGACACGCTTCAGTTCGACACCGGTCTTGGCGGTGAAGAAGAGAATCTCGCCCTGGCCGCCGACGCGCATGGCCACCTGGTTCTGCTCCTCGATGCTGAGCAGCAGGGGCACCTGCGCCTGCTGCATCCAGGCCGGAGTCAGCGCTTCGCGGGTCTCCAGGTCGGCGCCGCGGAACAGGGGGAGCACGACGTAGGCCAGGTAGAAGAAGATCAGGGTGATTGCCGCCAGCACGGCCAGGCCGCCGACCAGCACGTACCAGCGGGTCAGGCGGTCCTTGAGGGCACGGATGCGGCGCTTGCGTTGCAGGGCTGGCGTATTGAAGTCAATCCGCTCGGGAGCAAGGGAGGAGTTCATCGGGGAGTTGGCCATGTCGTTCATGGGGTGACACCCTAAAGGCTCTGTATGACAGACAGATGACAGCAACATGACGCAACAAAGCCCGCCAGCAGAGCCTCGCTGGCGGGAAAGGCCGGCGGATCCTAGCGCCCGCCGGCAGAGCCTTCATGCCTGGACGGCCCATCGCTGGGCCATCCGCTCAAGTCACTGGATTACAGGCCCAGTTCCTTGATCGCCTTCTCGGCCACCTTGGCCGGCAGCGCAGTCATCAATACGGACGACGGATAGGCCGCGGTGCCGCCCGGCACATAGAGCCCGGCCGCATCCACCGCACCCCAGCGATAGCCGAGCCGGATGCCGGCCTCGTCGATGAAGTCGAGATCGTCCGGCAGCTGCTTCTTGTGGAAGGCGCGGATGCGCGTTGCTGCCACCGAGAGCGCCGCCAGGGTCTCGGCATCGCACTGGCCGGCCCAATGGTCGATCTCGCGCCGCCCGATGCGCATCGGGTGTTCGGAGAGATCGAAACGGTCGAACTTGAGGGTCAGTTCGCGAAGTGCCGTGTCGCCGCGCTTGCGGACGTCCGCGATGATCGCGGCGGCCGCGTCGTCGACGTCCTGTTCGGTCTCGCGCTTGGCGCCGAGGAACTGCTGGAACTTTTCTTCGAAACCGGGATCGGTGAGGTCAAGCCGCAAGGTCATGGACGGCCTCCTCGAAGCGGCCGAGCCAGTGGTTGATCTCGGCCGGGCGCGTCTTCCACGCGGTCCGGTTGATGGTGAGCCTGGACGTGATGTCGCAGATTTTCTCGATCTCGGTCAGGCCATTGGCCTTGAGCGTGGCGCCGGTCGAGACCAGATCGACGATGCGCCGGCAAAGGCCGAGGCTCGGCGCCAATTCCATGGCGCCGTTGAGCTTGATGCATTCGGCCTGCACGCCGCGCCGGGCGAAGTGCTTCTTGGTCACGTTGGGATACTTGGTGGCGACGCGGATCGACGACCACGTTTTCGGATCGTCACCGCCGATCATCTCGTCCGGCTCGGCGACCGAAAGCCGGCAATGCCCGACATTGAGGTCCAACGGCGCATAGAGGTCGAGGAAGTCGAATTCCATCAGCACGTCGTTGCCGGCGACGCCCAAGTGGGCTGCGCCGAAGGCGACGAAGGTGGCGACGTCGAAACTGCGCACGCGGATGATCTCGAGGCCCGGCACGCTGGTGGCGAACTTGAGCTGGCGGCTTTTCGGGTCGTCGAAGGCGGGTTCGGGCTCGATTCCGGCACGGCGCAAGAGCGGCATCACCTCGCCCAGGATCCTTCCCTTGGGCAGGGCGAGCACGAGATTGTCGTTGGCGGTCGCGGCGCTCATGGCCAGGAGCCTTTCCCCTCCATATTGTGCTGCATTCATAATGGTTTATCGAGGGGGTTTCAAACATCCCCTGCGCGGCCAGCCACATGCCGAATGCCGGTCAAGTTTGGTAGGTGGCGATCTTGAACGCGGCGAAAGTGAAAAAAACGCCGAGCACCCCCTCGATCCACCGCCGTGCCCTGGCATAGAAGGCGATCACCGGCCGGGTCGAGAACGTCACCGCATAGGCGAGATGGCCGGCAATCGACGGCGTGGTGGCGCTCGCGACGAGCGCGGCTCCGACCCACAACGGCGCGTTGTCGCCGAGAACGATGCTGACGATGGCGATCTACTGCAATGCCGCCTTCGGGTTGGTCATCTGGATCGCAAGTCCGCGCAAAAACAGATTGCCGCTGGCCAGCGCCCTGACGTCAATCTCGACATCAACCGTCGCCGCCGCCCGGAGCGCCTTAAAAGCGAGCCAAAGCAGGTAGATCACGCCTAACACCCTGAGGACCGTCATCACCTTGGCGTAAGCCGACATCAGCGCGGTCATTCCGGAGACAGTCAGTGTCGCCCAGATTCCGGATCCGACGCCGACCCCTAGCGCCAATGCCATGCCGTGATGCCGCCCCCGTTTCATGGAGGTGCTGATGATCGCCAGAATATTGGGGCCGATGACCGCGAAACCGACCGAGAAGATGCCGATTGCCAAGAACAGGCTGGACAAGTGTTCGTTCAAGACCGCACTCCGCAGCCGCCGCCCATCAGGTCTCTCGCACGCGCTCGATCCTGGCGCCGCAGGCAGCCAGCTTCTGCTCGACGCGCTCGTAGCCGCGGTCGAGATGGTAGACGCGGTTGACAACGGTCTCGCCCTCGGCGGCGAGGCCGGCCAGGATCAACGAGATCGAGGCGCGGAGATCGGTCGCCATCACCGGCGCGCCGGAGAGCTTCTTGACGCCGCGCACGATGGCCGAGGCGCCATGCACGTTGATGTCGGCGCCCATGCGGCAGAGTTCCGGGACGTGCATGAAGCGGTTCTCGAAGATCGTCTCGGTGATCATCGAAGCACCTTCGGCGACCGCCATCAGCGCCATGAACTGGGCCTGCATGTCGGTCGGGAAGCCGGGGAAGGGTTCGGTCATCAAATCGATGCCGCTGGGGCGCCCGTTGCCGGCGCTGATGCGGATGCCGTTCTCGGTTTCGGTCACCGCGATGCCGGCGCGCTGGAGAGTGTCGGTCGCCGCCTCGACCAGCGGAATGCGTGCGTTCTTGAGCTCCACGTCGCCGCCGGTGATGGCCGCCGCCGCGGCGTAACTGCCGGTTTCGATGCGGTCCGGCAGCACCTCGTGCTCGGCGCCGTTGAGCGTGGCCGCGCCTTGGATGCGGAGCGTGTCGGTGCCGATGCCCTCGATCTTGGCGCCCATGGCAATCAGGCATTTGGCGAGATCGCCGATTTCCGGCTCGCGCGCCGCGTTGGAGATGACGGTCTCGCCCTTGGCCAGCACCGCCGCCATCAACGCGTTCTCGGTGCCGCCGACGGTGACCATCGGAAAAACGACGTGAGCACCCTTGAGGCCGTTCGGCGCACGCGCCTGGATGTAGCCCTCGGAAAGCTCGATCTCGGCGCCGAGTTGCTGGAACGCCTTCAGATGCAGGTCGACCGGGCGCGTGCCGATGGCGCAGCCGCCCGGCAGCGAGACGCGGGCCTGGCCGAAACGCGCGAGCAGCGGCCCCAGCACCAAGATCGAGGCCCGCATCTTGCGGACGATATCGTAAGGCGCAGTGGTTTCGGTGATCCTGGCCGCCGTCAACCTGACGCGGCGGCTGCCGTTGGCGGTGCCATTCGCCAAGGTCTCGATCTCGACACCAAGACCTTTCAGGAGATCGGCCATGGAGGCGATGTCGGCAAGCTTCGGCAGGTTCGCCAGCGTCAGCGGCACTTCGCTCAGCAGCGCGGCGGCCATCAGCGGCAGCGCAGCGTTCTTGGCGCCCGAAATTTCGATGGTGCCGGAAAGCGGCACGCCGCCTTGAATTCGTATCCTGTCCATGTTCGGTCCGATCCCTCTCGCCGTTCCCGCTTGTAGAGAAGCGGCGCGGCACTAACAAGCCCTGCAACCGGACTAACGGCGGACTATGGCGAAAGCGAGGCGCTATTCGCGCCCCGGGGACACAAACCGGGCGCTATTCGCGCCCGGGCGGTTCTTTCTTGGCCGTGTCGTCGCGCGCGCGAAGCTGCGCCTTGCGTTTGGCGAGGTTGGCGCGGAGCTGTTCGGCCAGGCGCGCTTCACGGGCGGCGCGGGCTTCCTTCCTGCCGTGCCGGCGCTCCGGCATCTCGTCCAACGACGATTTTTCAGCGGCCATGGCTGCTGCCTCCGGTACCCGTAACCGCTCGATCGTGGGCGGCTGAACGGCACCGGTCAAGGGCCGGAAAAGAGCCGGTCTGCGACGGGTTATCGACGCTTGCACGCCCTGGGACCATGTGGCATGTTGCGCCCGCTTCGCACGGGGCCGCCGTAGCTCAGGGGTA
>JAYNJY010000269.1:0-4217 GCA_038110665.1 Rhodospirillaceae bacterium
TGGAGTACGTGGTGATGACGCTCGACGGCGAGACCGCGCTCGACGTCTTCAAGCGGGACATCGGCGACCTCCTGTCGCGCGATCTCGCCCGCGTCGCCGGCTATATCCATGCCGCGTTTCCGGTCACCGGTTCGGACACCTGCGACTATGTCGTGCGCAACCTGATGGGCATAGACCCGGAGCATCGCTGGCTCGCCGTCGGCGGCATGGTCGCCAACGGCGACGGCGTTCTGTTCGTGCGCCGCGACCCGGCCGGCGCCGAGGCCGACCTGGCCCACATGGTCGAGGGCCTGAAGGCGCGCGCGCCGGGCCCGGCGCGCGGCGCGGTCTATTTTTCCTGTGTCGCGCGCGGACCGGGCATGTTCGGCGCCGAAGGCCGGGAGACCGAACTGATCCACCAGATCCTGGGCGACGTGCCGCTGGTCGGCTTCTTCGGCCAGGGCGAGATTTCCAACACCCGGCTCTACGGCTACACCGGCGTGCTGACGCTATTCCTCTAGCCCCGGGGCTCGGCCTGCCGCCCAAGCGGGTCGGATTTGCTATTGCCCCGGGGGATGCTTGGCGCTATCTCGGCGGGGAACGTTGAATAGACCGCCTATCGACCGGACGGGAACGTCCGCGAGGTTCCGGCCATGCGAATTTTCGTCGGCATCGCGCTGCCACTGGACATCCGAATGACCCTCGGTACGCTCTGTTCGGGGCTTTCCGGCACGCGCTGGGTCAAGCCAGAGAGCATGCACGTGACGCTGCGCTTCATCGGCGAGGCCGATCGCGGCGCCGCCCAAGATCTCGACGCGGCCTTGAGCGACGTGCGCGTACCGACCTTCGAGATGCGGTTTTCCGGCATCGGCGATTTCTCCCAGAAATCGCGGCTCAAGGCGCTGTGGGCCGGCGTCGCCGCCAACCCGGCGCTCAGTCACCTGCAGGGCAAGATCGAGAACGCGGTGCAGCGCTCGGGCTTTCCGCCTGACGGCCGCAAGTTCACCCCGCACGTGACGCTGGCCCGGTTCAAGGGCCAGCGGGTCGATTTGGGCCACTACCTGGAACAGAACGGCGCTTTCTCGACCGAGCCCTTCGTGGTCGAAAGTTTCACCCTGTTCGAGAGCCACCTCGGCCACGGCGGCTCGCACTACGAGGTACTCAACGAGTATCCGCTGTTCGAGGCGGCATGAGCCCGGCCTATCCGAAGCTGTTCACGCCGATCCGCGTCGGCCACCTGGAACTCGCCAACCGCGTCCTCATGGGCTCGATGCATACCGGGCTCGAGGACATCCCGGGGCTCGCGCGCCTGGCCGCCTTTCTCGGCGCGCGGGCACGGGGCGGCGCCGCGCTGCTCGTCACCGGCGGCTTCTCGCCGATCGCGGCCGGCAGGCTCAAGGACGGCGCGGCGAGCTTCGATGCGCCCGAACAGGTCGCCGACCATCGCCGCGTCACGCAAGCCGTGCACGAAGGCGGCGGGCGGGTGCTGCTGCAGGTGCTGCACGCGGGCCGCTACGGCTATCATGCCGACATCGTCGCGCCCTCGGCGATCAAGGCGCCGATCGCGCCGACCGTGCCGCGCGAAATGACCGCCGCCGATATCGAAGACACCATCGCCGCCTTCGCCGCCACCGCGAGCTTGGCCAAGCAGGCCGGTTACGACGGCGTCGAGATCATGGGTTCGGAAGGCTACCTGCTGACCCAGTTCCTGGCGCCCCGCACCAATCATCGCAGCGACGAATGGGGCGGCTCGCCGGCGAACCGGATGCGCTTCCCGCTCGAGGTGGTGCGTGCCGTGCGTGCCGCCGCCGGCCCCGATTTCGTCATCATGTTCCGCATCTCCGTGCTCGACCTCGTCGAGGGCGCGCCCGAGCCGGCAGAGACGCTCGCCTTCGCCCGCGAACTGGAAGCCGCCGGGGTCGAAGTTCTCAACAGCGGCATCGGCTGGCACGAAGCCCCGGTACCGACCATCGCCCAGGCGGTTCCGCCCGCCGCCTTCGCCCGCGAGACGGCGCGCTTCAAGGCCGCCCTTTCGATCCCGCTGGTCGCGTCGAACCGCATCAACATGCCCGAGATCGCCGAAGCCGTGCTCGCCGCCGGCCAGGCCGACATGGTTTCCATGGCGCGGCCGTTCCTGGCCGATGCCGATTTCGTCGCCAAGGCCGGGGCCGGGCGCGCCGATACCATCAACATCTGCATCGCCTGCAACCAGTCCTGCCTGGATCACTACTTCACCGGCAAGGTGACGAGCTGCCTGGTCAACCCGGTCGCCTGCTTCGAAACAGAACTGGTGCTCGCACCGGCGGCGCGGCCGAAGAAGATCGCCGTGGTCGGCGCTGGGCCTGGCGGCCTGGCGGCGGCTGATGCCGCCCAGCGGCGCGGCCATGCGGTGACGCTGTTCGAGGCGGCGGGCGAGATCGGCGGCCAGTTCAACCTGGCTAAACGCATTCCGGGCAAAGCGGTCTTCGCCGACACGCTCCTGTATTTCCGACCCCCTCTGGCCGAGGCCGGCGTCGAGGTCCGCTTGGGCGTGCGCGCCGAGGCCAAGGACTTGATCGCCGAAGGTTTCGACGCCGTGGTGCTGGCCACCGGCATCACGCCGAGGCGGCCCAATTTCCCCGGCATCGACGGCGCCAACGTCACCAGCTACGTCGATGTGCTGTCGGGCCGTGTCAAACCAGAAGGCCGCGTGGTCATCATCGGCGGTGGCGGCATTGCCTTCGATACCGCGCTTTATTTGCTGGAGGCCGGCGACGCCAGCTTCACCGACGCGGACGCGTTTCGCACCACCTGGATCGAGCCGGCGAAGATCGATGCGCCGCCCGTCGGTGGCCCCGGCACCAGTCCCGGCGTCACCATGGTACAGCGCTCGCAAGGCGCCATGGGACGGTCGCTCGGCAAGTCGACGGGCTGGATCCACCGCGCGGCGCTTCGCCGCCATGGCGTCCGGCAAGTCACTGGCGCGGCCTACGAGCGCATCGACGACGCAGGGCTCCATATCGTCGTCGAGGGCAAGGCCGAGTGTCTCGCCGCCGACTGGATCGTCGTCTGCGCCGGCCAGGAGCCGCAGGCCGATCTGGCGGCGCCGCTGGCGGCAGCGGGGATTCCAGTGCATCGGATCGGCGGGGCCAAGGCGGCCTCTGGCCTGGATGCGGCCCAGGCCATCCGCGAGGGGGTTGAGCTAGCGTCAAATCTTTGAGCCTGAGCCGGCGTCAAAAAATCTTCGATATTCCGCAACCCCGATTCGGACTAACGTCACTCACATCCGGGCAGCATGCAAAGCCCGACCAAAACATTGTTTCGCAGGTCCCGGGGGAGGCTCCCCCATTCCTTTTTTTGAAATTCAAATAAAGTGATATCGATGAAATGGACGTATTCATCCCTTTCGCGGTCCGCGCTCGCGCTCGCGCCGTTGATTGGCTTTGCCGGCACGGCGGCCAACGCCCAGGTGCCGCCGACGCCGAAGGCATGCGGCGAAGCCGTCATGCAGGCCGGCAAGCAGGCGAACCTGTCGGCCGATATGCTGACGCAGCAGAACGCGGCGCTTGCCTGAAAGAACGCCGAAAACCGGGCGGCGTTGGCGGTGCGCAATTTCTCGTATCGCTTCGTCACGGCCAAGAAGGCCGAAACCATGCCGCCGGCACCCGACGGCCTCGCCAAGCAGTGCCCTGGTCGGTTGATGGCGGTGTCGAAGACGCTGCATATCAACCCGCAGTTCGCCAATCCGAAGGACGTGCAGACGGCCTGCGGCATTGCCAAGGGCCGTCCGGCGCTGGCGACCCGCACCTTCCTCGACCGGTTCGTGGTCACTGCCAAGATCGCGCCGAGCGTGTTGGCGCAGAAGCAAGGCCAGCCGCAGCGGCCGGATCCGGCGATCGCCAAGTGCGCCGGTGTCGTTGGCCAGACGGCGAAGACGCTCGGCATTGGCCCCGCGCACGCCAGCCAGAACGACCTCAATACGTCGTGCGCCAAGGGCAAGTCGAACCCGCAGTTGGCGTCGTTCGTGTTCCTCAACCACTTCATCGGCACCGCCAAGATCACGCCGCAAACGAAATTTTTCGGCCGAGTACACGAAACAATGCGTCGGCCGGGTGACCTCGGTGGTCAAAAGGCTGCGCCTCGATGCGCCGCTCGCCGATGCCAAGATGGTCGGGGCTGCCTGCAAGCGCTTCACCGGTCACGACGCGCTCGCGGCCCGCGACCTGCTCGGGCGCCATCTCAAGAAGCATAAGATGATC
>JAYNJY010000270.1:0-4204 GCA_038110665.1 Rhodospirillaceae bacterium
CGTCGGCGACCTGTTCGAGGAGCGAGCCAATTGACGCCTGACCAGCGCGCCGCCATCGCCATCGCGGCGATCAAGGGCGGCCTCGTCGTCCTGATCGGGCTCGGCGCCGTCAGCGTCGGCCGCGGCGACCTCGGCGGGCTGCTGACGATCTCGGTCGCTTGCCTTTGCCTGCAGGCCGTCAGGGAGCTCACCCGCCACCTCCCCCAGCGAAAGGAAAAATCAAATGGCACCCCCGAAAGCTGATGCGATCGCCAGCCTGGCCGCCGCCCTCGAGGTTGTCCTCGAGGCCAAAAAAAATGCGCGGCCGCCGACGCCGCGTTCGAGCGCGTCGAGGGCGCCTGGATCGACGCCGAGCCTGGCGCCGCCCGCAACGCCGTCGAGCCCGTCGTGCACGAGGCCCACAAAACGAGGCGCGCCGCCGGCGACAACCATGCCGCCGCGCTCGACCGCCTCGTCGCCGAGGTCGCGGCGCTGGTCGGGGTGGAGCTCACCCCCCCTGGCACAAAATTGACACAGCGGCGCCGGTGATCGGAGCCAAGTCATTGAAAAAAGGGCGATTTTGCCGGGTCGGGTCCGCCCTTGGTAAGGGAGAGGTCGATGGTTCAATCCCATCCGGCAGCACCAGCCAAAACCCCCGCGAAATAACAGGTTTTTAGCCAATCTTACCGCCTGGCGGTAAGCCGGCTATCGTGCAGGAAAAGGCAGGTTTATGCACCATGATTGACACAAAATTGACACAGCCGGGCGACCTGCGGGTCGAGCTCTGGATCGGCGGACAGCGCCAGGATCACGCCGCGCTCGAGCGGCTGAGCGACGAGCGCGACCTGATCTGCCGGCGATCCGGCTGGGGCGAGGCGCGCTACATGCTCGGCAGCCAGGTGCTGCTGGTGGTGCCCAGCGTCGGCATGGTCGAGGGCGACGTCCTGCGGGTGGCGGTCGGCGCCGGCGACGATGGCTGGCGACCGATCGCCACGGCGCCCAGGGATGGCCGGCGGATTCGCGTCTGGGTCGCCGCCATCACCGAGATCGGCCAGGATGCCGGCGACGCCCACCCGGCGACCGCCCACTGGACCGAGCACAACGCCGGCGGCTGGGTCTGGCACGGCCTCGCCGGCACGCCGACCCACTGGCGGCCGCTCGAGGGACCGCCGAGCGGCTCTACTTGAGGATAAAAAAAAGAGCACCACCTGGTGCGCTTTTTATTGATTGCCCCGCAAAAATCAGTATTATTTTTCTCACAGCGGCACCGCGCCGCGCCCACCGCCCAGGGAGAAACAAGGCGATGACACAGACCCCAGCCGCCATCCGCGAAGCGATCGACGCCGGCGCCCTCGTCGTCATCAATCACAGCGGCGGCAAAGACTCGCAAGCCATGATGATCGAGCTCCTCGCCGTTGTTCCGCGCGAGCAGCTGCTCGTCGTCCACGCCACCCTCGGCGATATCGAGTGGCCCGGCGCCCTCGAGCTCGCCCGCGACCAGGCCGCCGCAGCCGGCGTGCCCTTCGTCGTCGCCCGGGCGGTCTACCAGGATGGCAGCGAAAAAACGCTGCTGAACATGGTAGAAAAGCGCTTTGCCGATCGCCCCGAGGTGCCCAGCTGGCCATCGAGCAAGAGTCGCTTTTGCACCTCCGACCTCAAGCGTGGCCCGATCGCGCGCGAAGTCCGCCGCTATGCCAACGCGCACGGCTTTGCCAGCGTGATCAGCTGCGAAGGTCTGCGCGCCCAGGAGTCAAGCGAGCGCGCCAAAAAAAGCACCGTTGAGATCAACGGCCGCGAGAACAACAGCAAGCGCCGCTGGGTCAATTGGCTGCCGATCCACGACCTGACCACCGAGCAGGTGTTTGCCACGATCCGCCGCGCCGGCCAGAAGCCGCATGCGGCCTATGCCGTCGGCGCCGGCGGCCAGCCCACCGGCGCCGGCAATGAGCGGCTGTCATGCTTGTTCTGCATCTACGCCTGCAAGCGCGACCTGGCCAACGCCGCCGACGCGCACCCTGAGATTTTCGATCGTTATGTCGAGCTCGAGCAGCGCACCGGCTACACCATGCACATGAGCCGCCGCTCGCTGGTCGACCTGGTCGCCGAGGCCAGGCTCGCCGCCGCCGCCTGAAATCCCACTGCCCCCCCCAAACCGGAGAAAATCAGCCATGATTACACTGCCCTTCAAAACGCCGCGCGATATCGAAAAGGCCGCCCAACTGATGGTCGCCCTCAACCGCGAGGGCCAAGATTTTGAGACCACCGTGACGGAAAACACGATATCGATCGAATTGACCTGACGCCGCCGGGTCGCTCCTTTTCAGAGAAAAAAAGCGCACCACCTGGTGCGCTTTTTTATTGATTACCCCGCAAAAATCAGTATTATTTTTCTCACAGCGGCACCGCGCCGCGCCCACCGCCCAGGGAGAAACAAGGCGATGACACAGACCCCAGCCACCTGCCCCGCGATTCCCGCATTTCTCGACCGCACCGTCGAGACGATCGAAGCCGGCGCCGACACGGCCGCCAAGCTGGTGGTGCACGGCCTGCCGATCACCGGCAAAACCGCCGGCGGCGTCGATCCCTGGCGGGCCGTCGCCGGCGGCTCTTTTTTGATCAGCTATTATCACCGCCGCAAGGGCGACCTCGAGCGCGTCACCGCCGCGCTCGGCGACGACCAGATCCTGCTGCTCGACAATGGCGCATTCAGCGCCTGGCGCAACGGCCTCGAGCTCGACGACGACTACTGGCAGGGATTCGAAACCTGGGCGGCCGAGATCCTCGCGCGCGTGCCGCAGGCGGTGGCGATCGTTCCCGACGTCATCGGCGGATCGGTCGACGACAACCTGCGCCTGATCCGCGAGTGCACGCTGCCGATCGAGCGCACCATGGTCGTCTGGCACCTGAATGAGCCGCTCGAGCTCCTGCGCTATCATATCGAGAGCGGCCGTTATTTCATCGGCATCGGCTCGGCCGGCGAATTCGCCCAGGTCGGCACCGCCGCCTGGACGGCGCGCATGACCGAGGCGTTCGACTATCTCGACGCGCTGTTCGCCGACGCCGATTTCGCCAGCTGCTACGCCCGCCCCTGGCTGCACATGCTGCGCGGCATCGGCGTGCAAGGCGCCTGGCGTTTCGACTCGGCCGACTCGACCAATTTTGCCGTCAACTACAAGCGCCAGGACAAGCGCGGCGAAGCGCCGGCGCAATTCGCCGCGCGGATCGAGGGCGGCGCACGGCGCGGCAGCGGCCATCGCTCGGTCGATGAACGGCCGACGGCGATCGCCGCCGACCAAGCCGCCCTCGCCGAGCTCATGCGCGAGATCTGGCGCGAGTCGATCGACGCCGGCGAGCTCGCCCTGGCGGCCTGACGCTGCGGGCTGCCGGCCGCGGGCCGACCGGCAGCACGAAGCACCAGGCTTCAAGAAACCCCCAAGAGAGGATTCAACCATGACCCGCAAATATCACAGCCTGCTCGAGCAGATCGAGATCGACGGCCGCCAGGTCTGGTCGATCGCCTTTGGCGATTACGACCGCGGCTGTGTCGAGGACGAGCGCGACGGATATCTCGATAACGACGTGCCCGCGAGGAAACTGCAGATTGTCACCACCGCCGACGACCAGGCGGCGGTCTATGCCCGGCTCGCCGAGCTCAATGCGCAATCCGCCGGCCACCATCCGGTCGTCGCCGACAAGGTGCCCTACAGCCACCACTATTCGAGCAAAAATCACTCGTGCGAATTCGAGTGCCCGGCCTGCCACCGCCGCGCCCGGCAAAACCTGAATTTTCTCGGCCGGCGGGTCATGGTTTGCACCGGCAAAAAGCTCGCCCCGGCGAGCGCCCGAGGCGCGACGCCCGAGATCCTCAAAACCGAGCAGCGGGCGCGGACCTTCTACGTCATGGACGGCGACACTTGCACGCTGGCGATCACGGTCGACGACGATCGGGTCGGCGACACGCCCGACAACGCCGCTGCCTGGCGCCGGTCTTTCCTCGAGCGCCTCGCCGACGCGGTGCAAACCAAGTTTGACGGCCGGCCGGTGCAATTCAAGGCGTTCGATCGAGCCGCTGGGCCGGTGTTTGCACCGCACCTGCGGGTGAAGTCGTGACCGGCCCCTGCCCGCCGATTCCGGCGTTCCTACGTCGCCAGGCGCCGGTGCCGCGGCTTTACAGCCTGCCGGCCGATCACCCGGTGCACCAGGCGGCGGTGGCGCAGCGCAAGCG
>JAYNJY010000271.1:0-4204 GCA_038110665.1 Rhodospirillaceae bacterium
TCGTAGAAGGCGCGGCGCTTCTCGTCCATCAGCGGATGGCCGTCCCAGGCTTCCGGGATCATCATCATCATCGCGTGCGCCAGCGAGTAGCCGCCGGCGACGAGCAGTTCGAGGGCGTTGTCGAAGGTCGCCGAGTCGGAGGCCCCGTCGCCGATCAGCGGCCACAGCTTTTCCAGGTCGTCGCCGAGCACCTTGGACAGCATCGAGTGGCGCCGTGCCATCATCCAATTGATGTTGCCGCGCACCGTGTTGATCTCGCCGTTGTGGCAGAGATAGCGGAACGGCTGCGCCAGCGGCCACGACGGGAAGGTGTTGGTGGAGAAGCGCTGGTGCACCAGGGCGAGCGCCGATTCGACCCGTTCGTCCTGCAGGTCGAGATAGAACTTGGCCAGGTTCGGCGCCAGCACCATGCCTTTGTAGACGATGGTGCGGGCCGACATGGACGGCATGTAGAAGGCGCCGATGTCGCCGAGGTCGGCGTCCCACACGACATGGTGCGCCTGCTTGCGGATGACGTAGAGCTTACGCTCGAAGCTGTCGACGTCGGGGCAGTCGGGGCCGCAGCCGATGAACACCTGGCGGATGATCGGCTCGATCGGCTTGACGCTCTCGCCCAGCCAGGCGTTGTCGACCGGCACGTCGCGCCAGCCGAGCACTTCCTGGCCCTCGCGCCGGACCGTGCGTTCGATCGCCTCCTGGCAGACGCCGGTCGCCGGGTTGCCGCGCGGCAGGAACACCATGCCGACGCCGTAGGCGCCGGGTTCGGGCAGTTCGAAGCCGAGTTTCTCTTGTTCGGACCGGAAGAAGCGGTCCGGAATCTGCATCAGGATGCCGGCGCCGTCGCCGGCCAGCGGGTCGGCGCCGACGGCGCCCCGGTGGTCGAGGTTGACCAGGATCTGGATGCCCTGGCGGACGATATCGTGGCTCTTTCGGTTCTTGATGTTGGCGATGAAGCCGATCCCGCAATTGTCATGCTCACGCGAAGGGTCATAGAGTCCCTGCGCCTCCGGCAATCCCGGAGCACGTCGAGTAGGCAGCCCACGCGTCGCTGGCCAATCCTGTTGGCGCTTTTTCTCTCCCTTCGTCTGGAAATCCGCGGCCTTTTTTGTTAGCAAAGCTTGGTCCTGGTTGCCAGCGCCAATTGATATTTCACGTGACCGGCCAGGGGGTTATTTTGCCGCCGCCCGACGCGGTGCCGAAGGGGGCTTGGGCGAAGCCGTGCGCATTGCTATAAAGGCCACAAGATTTGGGGAGTTGGGTCCTTGGATTTCATACATCTTGCGGTGCTGGCGCTGGTTCAGGGCATCACCGAATTCCTGCCGGTAAGCTCGTCCGGCCACCTGGTTTTGGTGCCGCTGTTCATGCGCGTGCCCGACCAGGGGCTGATCATCGACGTCGCCGTGCATGTCGGCACGCTCGGCGCGGTCATTCTCTATCTCTGGCGCGACGTCTTCGCCATGCTCGGCGGCCTGGGGCGCATGGTGAAGGGCCGGCGCGACCCGGGCGCGCGCCTGGCCGAGCTCCTGGTCGTCGGCACTATCCCGGTGGTGATCGCCGGCTTCGCCCTCAACCATTACATTCCCGAAGGCATTCGCGGGCTCAAGGTGATCGGCTGGACCACGCTCGGCTTCGGCGTCCTGCTGATGATCGCCGACCAGGTCAGCATGACGCTCCGGCGGATCGAGCATTTGCGCATGGGCGACGTCATCATCATCGGCATCGTCCAGGTGCTGGCGCTGGTGCCCGGCACCAGCCGGTCGGGCATCTGCATGACCGCCGGGCGGATGATGGGGATGGAGCGGCGCGAAGCGGCGCGCTTCTCGATGCTGCTCGGCATCCCGGCCCTGGCCGGCGCCGGCGTGCTCAAGGGCTGGGACCTCTACAAGGCCGGCAACGCGCAGCTCACCGCCGACGCCTTCCTCGCCGCCGGCATGTCGTTCGCCGCCGCCCTGGTCGCGATCGCGTTGATGATGGCCTGGCTCCGGCGCGCATCCTTCACGGTGTTCGGCGTCTACCGGCTGTTGCTCGGCAGCTTCCTGCTCGCCATCGCCTACGGACTGATCGGCTAGGGCGCCAGGAGTTCCGCCGCGATCTCAGCGTAGATGGCGGCGGCATCGGCGACGGCGTCGAGCGCGACCCATTCGTCATGGCGCCCGCTCATGCCGATCTCGCCCGGGCCGACGATTATGCGGGGAACTCCAAGCGCCGGCACCAGCACGTTCGAGTCGGAAAAATAATGCACGCCGCCGGTTTCGGCGTGCCGGCCCGTGACCCGTTTGACGGCGGCGAGCGCGGTGGCGACGAAGGCATCGGCCGGGTCGGTCTCGACCGGCGGCTTCGCGTCGATGATCTCGAAGCGGATGGCGTCGCCGGCGACGCGGCCGAGCGCCGCGAGCACGCCTTCCGCCGTCATTCCCGGCAGCGTGCGGATGTCCAAGGTGGCCGTGGCGCGGTCGGGGGCGATGTTGGGCGCGCTGCCGGCGTGTAAGCCGTTCACCGCCAGCGAAGGCATGCCCAACAGCGGATGCGGCGCCGTCACCAGATCGAGGTCGTCGAGGGCGGCGATGAAGCCGAGCAGCTTGGCGATGGCATTGTCGCCGCCGCCGCCCGACGCGTGGCCGGTGCGGCTGCCGGCTATCGCCTCCAGCCAGAGCGCGCCGGTTTCGGCGGTGAGCACGTTCAGCGACGTCGGTTCGCTCACCAGCAACCAGCCGGCATCGGCGAGCGTGCCCTGTTCGACCATGCGCTTGGCGCCGATGCAGCCGGTGCTTTCGCCGGACGAGAACGCCAGGATCACGTCGCCCGCGAGGTTCGTGCCGCTCGCCTTGAGCTTGGCCGCCGCCGCGGCCATGGCGGCGAGGCCGCTCTTCATGTCGGCGGCACCCCGGCCGTAGAGCCGGCCGGCTTCGATCTCGGCGGCGAACGGCGGATGGCGCCAGGCGGCGTCGCCGACCGGCATGGTGTCCATGTGCGCCGAGAACACCAGCGCCGGGCACCGGCCCGCGCCTTCGAGGCGCGCGACCAGGTTGACGCGGCCGGGCTCGAACTCGTCGCGCGCGACGGCGAAGCCGAGGCTTTCCAGATGGTCGCCGAGGAATGCGGCGATGGCGCGCTCGTCGCCGGGCGGGTCGGGGCTCGGCAGGCGCACCAGCGCTGCCAGCAGGGCTTCGAGCCGGGCGCGCTCTTCGGCGTCGAGGGCGTAGCCGGCCACCGCTCAGTAGCCGACGTCGAAGTCGATGACGTTGAGCATCGGCTCGCCGCGCTCCATCCGCCGGATGTTGTCGGCGACGTAGGCGGCGGCGGAATGCGGCACGGTCAGGCTCGCCATGTGCGGCGTCACGTCGACCTTGGGATGCGTCCAGTAGGGATGGTCGGCGGGCAGCGGTTCTTGGTGGAAGACGTCGAGGGTGGCGGCGCGGATATGGCCCGAATCGAGCGCCGCCAGCAGGTCGCGGTCGACCACGTGGGCGCCGCGCGCGCAGTTGATGACGATGGCGCCCTCGGGCAACCGCGCCAGGGTATCGGCGTTGATGATGCCGCGCGTGTGCACGGTCATCGGCAGCAGGCAGACCAGGATGTCGGTGCGCGCCAGGAAGGCGCCGAGGCGGTCCGTGCCATGGAACGAGGTGACGCCGGGGATGTCCTTCTCGGTGCGGCTCCAGCCGGCGACGTCGAAATCGAGCATGGCGAGCTTTGTCGCCGCGTCGCTGCCGAGCTCGCCTAAGCCCAGGATGCCGATGCGACGGTGGCGCGGGTCGCATTGTTGGATCGCGCCCCATTCCTTGCGCGCCGCCATGGCGGTGTATTCAGCCATGTGGCGGTGGTGGTGCAGCACCCAGTAGAGCACGTATTCGCTCATGCCCTGGGTCAGGCAGCGGTCGACCAGGCGCGACACCGGCAGGTGGCGCGGCAGGTTGGGGTCGTCGGAAAGATGGTCGATGCCCGCACCCAGGCTCAGGATCGCCTTCAGGTTGGGCAGCGTCTTCAACAGGCCGGCCGGCGGCTTCCACACCAGCGCGTAGTCGATCTCGGCCGGGTCGGAAAACTCCTTCGGATAGGCGCGGAATTCGAGCTCCGGCATCTCCGCCGCCAGCGCCTCGCGCCAGGGCCCGATCTTATCTTCCTTGGAAATGAACAGGAGCTTCATGCGTTACGGCCTTTCTTGTCTTCCGGGCTCGGTTTCAGGTGCTGACCACGCCCGATA
>JAYNJY010000272.1:0-4191 GCA_038110665.1 Rhodospirillaceae bacterium
TTCCTGCTGATCGACAGGATCCGCGACGTAGTCGCCGGAGAGAGGGCCGTCGGCATCAAGAACGTCACCATCAACGAGCCATTCTTCGAGGGCCATTTCCCGGGCCACCCGATCATGCCGGGCGTACTGATCGTCGAGGCCATGGCCCAGACCTCGGCCGTTATGGTGGTCGAAACCATGGGCAAGAAGCAGAACCGGGTCGTATATTTCATGACCATCGACAACGCTCGGTTCCGCAAGCCCGTATTGCCCGGCGACCAACTCGAACTCACCGTCACCAAGGACCGCAGCCGTGGCAATGTCTGGAAATTTAAGGGCGAGGCTCACGTCGGCGGCCGGCTCGTCGCCGAGGCGATGTTCTCGGCGATGATCGTGGATCTTTGACAGGAAAAACAAAAAATGACGGAGATTCATCCCACGGCCGTCGTCGATCCCGGCGCTGAGATCGCCAACACGGTCAAGATCGGGCCTTACTGCGTGGTCGGCCCGCACGTCAAACTCGACACCGGCGTCGAACTGCTTTCGCACTGCGTCGTCGAGGGACGCACCCGGGTCGGGGAAGGCACCCGGATCTTTCCGTTCGCGTCCGTCGGTCATTGCCCGCAGGATCTCAAGTACGCCGGCGAGCCCTCGAGCCTGGAGATCGGCAAGGGCAACGTCATCCGCGAGCACGTCACGCTCAATCCGGGCACGGAAGGCGGCGGCATGCTGACCCGTGTCGGTGACAACTGCCTGTTCATGGTCGGTGCGCACGTGGCGCACGACTGCGTCATCGAAGACAACGTCATCCTGGTCAATAACGCCACGTTGGGCGGTCACGTCCACGTCGGCGAGTGGGCGATCATCGGCGGGCTTTCCGCGGTGCACCAGTTCGTGCGCATCGGCAAGCACGCCATGGTCGGCGGCATGTCCGGTATCGAGAACGATGTCATCCCCTACGGCTCGGTCATCGGCAACCGCGCGCGGCTGTCCGGCCTCAACATCGTCGGTCTCAAGCGGCGCAATTTCTCGCGCGACACCATCCACGACATGCGCAAGGCCTACCGCCTGATCTTCGCCGCCGAGGGCACGATAGCGGAACGGCTCGCGGACGTGGCCGAGGATTTCCGCACCAACGAACCAGTGATGGAGATTGTCGATTTCATCCGCGCCGAATCGTCGCGCGCCATCTGCCAACCCGTACTGGATGATGCCGCCTAAGCTCGGCATCATCGCCGGCGGTGGCATGCTGCCGATCCGCCTCGCCGAACATTGCCTTGCCAGCGCGCGTCCCGTGTTCGCGGTGTTGCTCGCCGGCCAGGCGAGAGCGGTGGAGTTCACAGCCATCCCGCATGCGACATATCGCCTAGGTGCCGCCGGCGGCGCGATCAAGCGCCTGCGCGCGGAAGGCGCCGAGGTTCTGGTGTTCGCCGGCCACGTTCACAAGCCGACCCTCGCCGAAGTTCGTCCGGATTTGTGGTCGGCGCGCTTCCTGGTACGGACCGGTGTGTTCGGCACCGGCGACGACAGTTTTCTGCACACGCTGATCCGCGCGCTGGAAGGCGAGGGCTTTCGTGTCGTCGGCGCCGACGACGTGGCGCCGGAACTGCTCGCGCCGGCAGGTTGCCTCACCGCGCGCGCGCCTGACGCAAGCAATACGCGCGACATCGAAATCGGTATCTCCGCCGCCCGCGCGCTGGGTGCGCGCGATGCCGGCCAGGCGGTGGTGGCCGCCGATGGGCGGACGGTCGCCGAAGAGGACAGCCGCGGCACGGACGCCATGCTCGCCGGCCTCGCCGGCGGAAGCGCAGCCGGCGGCGTCCTGATCAAGGTGCTGAAGCCGGGCCAGGAACGACGCGCCGACCTGCCGACCATCGGTCCCGAGACCGTCGCCAACGCCAAGGCGGCCGGTCTCGCCGGCATCGCCGTTTCGGCCGGTGATGCGTTGATCCTGGAACGCGATGCCTGTCTCGCGGCAGCCGATGCCGCCGGCATCTTCATCGTCGGGGTTTCGCTTGACAGCGACACGGGACAGGAGGCGCAGCCATGAGCGGCGACGCGCCTCTCGTCTACTTGATCGCCGGCGAGGAATCCGGCGATCGCCTCGGCGCGCCATTGATGGCGGCGCTCAAGCAACTGACCGGCGGCAACATAAGGTTCGCCGGGGTCGGCGGCTCAGGCATGGTGGGCGAGGGGCTCGAAAACCTATTCCCGATGCACGACCTGGCAGTCATGGGCGTGGCCGAGGTGCTGCCGCGCCTGCCCCAGTTGCTGGCCCGCATCAAACAGGCAACCGCCGATATCCGCGCCAAGCGCCCGACCGTGCTCGTCACCATCGACGCGCCCGATTTCAATTTCCGCGTCGCCCAGCAACTCAAGGGCAGCGGCATCAAGCTCGTCCATTACGTGGCACCCACGGTCTGGGCCTGGCGTCCGGGCCGCGCGAAGAAGGTCGCCGGGTTCCTCGATCACCTGTTGGCCTTGCTGCCGTTCGAACCGCCATATTTCGAGGCGCACGGCCTGCCATGCACCTACGTCGGCCATCCGGTGCTGCTTAGCGGCGCCGACAAGGGCGATGGTGCCGCTTTCAGAAACCGATACGGAATTGCGCCCGGCGCGCCGTTGTTGGCCGTGCTGCCCGGCAGCCGCCGCAGCGAGTGCGCGCGCATGCTGCCGGTGTTCGCGGCCACCGTGCGGCGCCTGGCCGCCCGTTTTCCGGCGCTCGAGGTCGCCATTCCGACGTTGCCCCAGACCCACGCCCAGATCGAGGCGATACGTTTCGCCTTCGGCGTGCCGATCCATCTGGTCGAGGGCGATGCGGCGAAGTTCGATGCCTTCGCCGCGGCCGACGCTGCGCTCGCGGCATCCGGTACGGTCGCGCTGGAACTCGCCATGGCCGGCACGCCGGCGGTGATCGGTTACCGCATGGCGCTGCCGACGGCGATCATGGTGCGACTCCTGGTCAAGGGGGCTTACGCCAACCTCGTCAACATTATGCTCGGCCGCGAGGCGGTGCCCGAATTCCTGCTCGAGGATTGCCATGACGACGTCATGGCCGAAGCCGTCGGCGAACTCCTCGAAAGCGCCGAACGTCGGGATGCGCAGAAGGCGGCCTACGGCGAGGCGCTCGGTCACCTCGGTTTCGGCACCCGCGATCCCAATCGCCGCGCCGCCGAAGCCGTCCTCGCCGTGATGCGCGACGGCAAATGAAAAACGGCGCCGCTGGCGGCGGCGCCGTCCTTCATATCAGGTTCGCGCTGACTTAGCGCTTCTTCAGCGGAACGTACTTGCGCTCGACCTCGCCAGTGTAGAGCTGGCGCGGGCGGCCGATCTTCTGCGACGGATCCTCGATCATCTCGTTCCACTGGGCGACCCAGCCGACCGTGCGAGCGACGGCGAAAATCACCGTGAACAGGCTGGTCGGGATGCCCATGGCCTTGAAGATGATGCCCGAGTAGAAGTCGACGTTGGGATAGAGCTTCTTCTCGATGAAGTACTCGTCCTCCAGCGCGATACGCTCGAGTTCCATGGCGATGTCGAGCAGCGGCTCGTCCTTGATGCCGAGTTCGCCCAGTACCTCGTGACAGGTCTGGTGCATCACCTTAGCACGCGGGTCGAAGTTCTTGTAGACCCGGTGGCCGAAGCCCATCAGGCGGAACGGATCGTCCTTGTCCTTCGCCTTCTTGACGAACTCGGGAATGCGCTTCACCGAGCCGATCTCCTCGAGCATGTTGAGCACCGCCTCGTTGGCGCCGCCGTGCGCGGGCCCCCAAAGCGACGCGATGCCGGCCGAGATGCAGGCGAACGGGTTGGCACCCGACGAACCGGCGAGACGCACGGTCGAGGTCGAGGCGTTCTGCTCGTGGTCGGCGTGCAGGATCAGGATACGGTCCATGGCGCGCGCCAGCGTCTTGGAGACCTTGTAGTCCTCGCACGGCGTCGCGTTCATCATGTGCAGGAAATTCTCCGCATAGTTCAGGTCGTTGCGCGGATACATGAACGGCTGGCCGAGCGAATACTTGTAGGCGGTCGCCGCGATGGTCGGCATCTTCGCGATCATCCGGTAGGACGCCACCATGCGGTGTTTCGGATCGGTGATATCGGTACTGTCGTGATAGAAGGCCGACAGCGCACCGACCACGCCGCACATGACCGCCATGGGGTGGGCGTCGCGCCGGAACCCGCGGAAGAAGTAGTTGATCTGTTCGTGCA
>JAYNJY010000273.1:0-4190 GCA_038110665.1 Rhodospirillaceae bacterium
GGACCCGACCGATGTATTTCGACTGGCGGCTGTGGGCCTTCACCAAGGGCGCACGTGGACGGATTGCGGCCACGGTGGCGCTCGGCATCGCCAGCGCCGCGGTCGGCATTGCCCGCCTGGCGCTGCTCGGCTGGCTGCTCGCCGCGGTGTTCCGGGGCCGCCCGCTCGACGACCTCGTGTTGCCGGTCGCGCTGGTCGGCCTCACCATGCTGGCGCGCGGCGCGCTCGAACACTGGCGCACCATGGTGGCGCACGAAACCGCGGCGCGCATCCAGCGCAAGCTGCGCCGCACGATCTTCGACAAGATCGTCGAACTCGGTCCGCAACATTTCGGCCAGCGCCGCACCGGCGACGTCATCGTCTCGCTGGTCGACGGGGTCGAGCAGCTCGAGACCTATTTCGGCCAGTACCTGCCGCAGTTGTTCGTCGCCGCGCTGACGCCCTTGCTGATCGCCGGCTTCGCCTGGTTCCTCGACCCCTACATTGCCGCCGTGCTGCTGGCGGCGGCGCTGCTCACCCTGGTGGCGCCGTCCACATTCCACGGCTGGGACCAGAAGAACAGCCTGGCGCGCTCCAAGGCCTACAAGGCCTTCGCCGCCGATTTCCTGGATTCGCTGCAGGGCCTGGCGACGCTGAAGGCGTTCGGCCAGTCCGGCGCCCGGCTCGATCTGTTGAGCGAACGGGCGCATGCGCTGTTCCGCTCGACCATGTGGGTACTGGCGACCAATGCACTGGCGCGCGGCATCACCGACGCCGGCATCGCCATCGGCGCGGCGGTTGCGTTGGGTGTCGGTGCCTGGCGGGTGACTACCGGCGAAGCCAGCCTCGAGGTGCTGCTCATCGTCCTGATGATGGGCACGGAGGCATTCCGTCCGCTTCGCGATCTCAGGGCGCTTTTGCACAACGGCATGATCGGGCAGTCGGCGGCGATCTCGATCTTCAACATCCTCGACCAGTCGCCGGTGATCCATGACAAGCCGCTCGATGCGCGCCCGCCACTCGCGCCGACGCTCGCCTTCGAGGATGTCGTCTTCACCTATCCAGGTAGCGACGAGCCGGCGCACAAGGGCGTCTCGTTCCGGGTAGATGCCGGCGAGCGCATCGGCGTTGTCGGTGCCAGCGGATCGGGCAAGTCGACGCTGCTGAAACTGCTGCTCAGGCTCTACGATCCGGACAGCGGCACGGTCCGCGTCGGCGGCGTCGACGCGCGAGAACTCGACTTCAAAAGCCTGCGCGCGCAGATGGCGGTGGTCAGCCAGGACACGCATATGTTCCACGGTACCGTCGCGGAAAACCTCGCCTTCGGCCGGCCGGGCGCGACGCCGGACGAAATGCGCGCGGCCGCCGAAATGGCCAATGCGCACGGTTTCATCTCGGCCTTGCCGCAGGGCTACGACACCGTCATCGGCGAGCGCGGCGTCAAGCTCTCCGGCGGCCAGCGCCAACGCATCGCCATTGCGCGCGCGCTCTTGCGCGATGCGCCGATCCTGATCCTCGACGAGGCGCTCTCCGCCGTCGACGCCGAGAACGAATGGATCATCCAGAAAGCCCTCGGCCGGCTCATGCAGGGCCGCACCACCCTGATCTTCGCGCACCGCCTTTCCAGCGTCATCGACTGCGGCCGTATTTTGGTCATGCAGGAAGGGCAGGTCGCCGACAGCGGCAGCCACGCCGAGTTGATCCAACGCCCCGGCCCCTACCGCGAACTGATGGCGGTGCAGGCGGCCGAGGGCACGTCGCGGGTGGAACTTTCGGCACGCGACGTCATTCTCGGCGAATCGCCTTCGGAGGACGCCGCCGATCGCGCCGCCGTCGCGGCCGGACCAGCGGAGGGCATCATCGTTGCCAGCGATCTCACCTGGAGCCAGGTGATCGGCGCGCTCATGGCGCATGTCGGCCCGTGGTGGGACAAGCTCTGGATGACGCTGGGTTGCGGGGTCATGCGGGTGTTCGCCTTCATCGGCGTCGGCGTCGCCGGTGCGCTCGCGGTGGCGGCGGTCAAACAGGGCCAGCCCTATCTACCCTATCTCTATGCCCTGGCCGTGCTGGCGCCGGTGGCGGGGTTGTTTCATTGGCTCGAATCCTGGATCGCCCACGACATGGCGTTCCGCATGCTGACCGAGATGCGCATCCAATTGTTCCGCAAGATCGATGCCCTCGCGCCGGCGTTCCTGGTGCGCCGCCGCTCCGGCGATCTCGTCGCCATGGCGACGCAGGACGTCGAGATGGTCGAGTACTTCTTCGCCCATACCCTCGCACCCGCCGTCGTCGCCGTGCTGGTGCCGGGCACCGTGCTGGTGTTGCTGGCCGCGAGCCATCCGCTGCTGGCGGCGGTGCTGCTGCCGTTCCTGCTGTTCGTCGGCCTGAGCCCGTTCCTGATGCGTGGTCGTATCGACCGGCTTGGCGCGCGCACGCGCGAGGCCCTGGGCGAACTCAACGCGCATGCCGTCGACACCGTCCAGGGTCTCGCCGAGATCGCCGCGTTCCAGCGCGAGGGCGATCGCGGCCGCGAGTTCGACGACAAGGTCCAGGCCTATCTTCGCATCCGGGTGCCGTTCTTCCGCGACTTGAGCATGCAGCACGCCGCGCTCGAAGCCGCGACCGGCTTGGGCGGCCTCGCCGTCGTCGTCGCCGGCGCGTCGTTGGTGGCGGGCGGAACCATTGCGCCGGAGCTGCTGCCGATGATGACAATCCTGGCGATGGCGGCGTTCCTGCCGGTCTCCGAGATTGCGCATGTCGGGCGCCAACTCGCCGATACCATGGGCGCGACCCGGCGCCTGCACGTGGTCGACAGCGAACCGATCACCGTCGTCGACGGTCCCGGCGTCGCCGAGGACACTAGTGGGCGTTCGCGTGGCCTCGAACTCGACCACGTCTCCTTCGCCTACCCGGGCCGAGCCGAGCCGGCGCTCGACGACGTCACCCTCGACATCCCCGCCGGCACCACGCTCGCCCTCGTCGGCCCGTCCGGCGCCGGCAAGACCACGCTGGCCAACCTGATGCTCAGGTTTTGGGACCCCGCGAGCGGTGCGATCCGCCTCGGCGGCGCGGACCTCCGCGACTACCGGCTGGATGCGCTGCGCGGCCAGTTCGCCCTGGTCGCCCAGGACACCTATCTCTTCAACGACACGCTCCGCGCCAACGTCATGCTGGCGCGACCGGAGGCGACACCGCAGGAGCTCGACCTTGCCATTGAACGCGCCGCCCTCGGCGACTTCATCCGGCGACTGCCGGCGGGCCTGGAGACGCCGGTCGGCGAGCGTGGCGTGCGGCTTTCGGGCGGGCAGCGCCAGCGCGTCGCCATCGCCCGGGCCTTCCTCAAGGACGCGCCGGTGCTGGTACTCGACGAGGCCACCTCGCACCTCGACACCCTCAGCGAAAACGCCGTGCGTGCGGTGCTGGCGGCCTTGATGCGCGACCGCACCACGGTCATCATCGCGCACCGGCTCTCGACCGTGCGCGACGCCGACGTCATCGCGGTCCTCGACAAGGGCCGGCTGATCGAAACCGGCAGCCACCGCGACCTGTTGGCGCGGGGCGGCTTGTACGCGCATCTGGTGCAGCGCCAACTGGCCGGCATGGCCGCCGAATGACCAACGACTTGGGGATTTAGATGACCAAACGTGTCGCCCTCATGGGCATGATGCTGGAAAGCAACAGTTTCGCGCCGCCTTCCGACGAGACGGCGTTCCGCACCCTGTGTTACCTATCCGGTGACGAAATGAGCGCGGACCTGGCGACGCCCAATCCGCGCCAGCCGGCCGAGAATTCAGGGTTCGCCAAGGACATGAATGAGGCCCGTGTCGATTGGCAGCCGGTGCCGATCGTGGTCACCGGCGCCGAACCTGGCGGTCCCGTCGACGAGGCGTTCTTCCAGCGCACCAAGGCGGAAATGGCCGAGCGCCTCAAGGCGGCCGGGAAGCTCGACGGCGTGTTCTGCGCGCTGCACGGCGCCATGACCTCGACCGAAGGCGACGATCCTGACGGCGAACTCCTGGAAATGGTGCGCGGTATCGTCGGACCCTCGGTGCCGCTGCTCGCCACCCTCGACCTACACGCCAACATCTCCGAACGCATGGTCGAGATGGCCGATGTCATGGTCGCCTATCGCACCAATCCGCACGTCGACCAGAAAGAACGCGCCGCCGAGGCGGCCAGCCTGATGCGCGAGATGTGGGCCGGCATGAAAC
>JAYNJY010000274.1:0-2570 GCA_038110665.1 Rhodospirillaceae bacterium
TCTTCGTCGTCGTCGTCGCGGCGCGTGCTCGGGTCATCGTAGCGCCCCCCGGGATCCATCTCCGTCACGCCGGGCGTTCGGAGGTCGATGAGGTCGCCGGGGGATTCCGCGCGGCGGTCCTCGGCGGCGGCTCGATGGGACTGCTCCACCTGTTGGTGATCAAGGCGGCGCGACCGGCGGCGAAGGTTCTCGTCGTCGACCCGGTGGCCGAACGGCGCGCCCTGGCCGAACGGCTGGGTGCCGACGCCACGGCCGCGCCCGGCGAACCGGCCGTCGAAGCCGCCCGCGCGTTGGCCGGCGACGGCGTCGATGCGGTGTTTGACACGGTCGGCGGCGGGGCGCTGCTGCGCGCCGCCCTGACCCTGACCCGCGAAGGCGGCTCGGTGGTGCTGTTCGCGCACGCCCCGGACGGCGAACCCGCCGATTTCGATCTCAATGATCTGTTCAAGTACGAACGTCGGATCATCGGCTCGTATTCCGGGGCATTGGCGGAACAGGCCCGGGTGTTCGAATTGATCGCCGCCGGCAGGCTGGACCCGGTGCCGCTGGTGTCCCACACGTTTCCGCTCGATCAGTTCGAGGCCGGTTACGCCCTGGCCCGCAACCGTCAGGCGCTGAAGGTGCTGTTCACCCCCTCGTCGAAGGCTGGCGCCGGATGACCTTACCGAAAAAGATGGTGGGCGCCGTGTTGACGGGGCCCGAACGGATCGAGATTCGCGATGTGCCGGTCGAGCGGCCGGGCCCCGGCGAAATAATCCTGGCGGTCAATGCCGCCACTACCTGCGGCACCGACGTCAAGGTGTTCCAGCGGGGCGGCCATCCGCGCATGCTGCAGGTGCCGACGCTGTTCGGCCACGAAATGGCCGGCACAATCGCCGCCGTCGGCGACGGCATCGAGGCGTTCAAGGAAGGCGACCGGGTGGTGGTCGCCAACTCGGCACCCTGCCACGCCTGCGACTACTGCAAGCGCGGCCGCGAAAACCTGTGCGAGAACCTGCTCTACCTGAACGGCGCCTTCGCCGAGTACGTGCGGGTGCCGCACCGGTTCGTCGAATACAACACGCACGTCATTCCCGCCGGCCTGGATTTTGGCAAAGCGGCGCTGACCGAGCCGCTCGCCTGTGTGCTGCATGGCATCGACGCGTGCGAAATGTCCCAGTGCGCCTGGGCGACGCCGGCCGAGGTGGTCGTCTTCGGTGGCGGGCCGATCGGCCTCTTGTTCGTCGCCGCCCTGGCCAGCGACGGCCACCACGTGATCCTCGCCGATCCGAACCTGAACCGGCTGAACGTCGGCCGCGCGCTCGGGGCGCGCGCCACCGTACAGATCGAGAGGGGCGGCGGCCAAGCCGCACACGTTAAGGCTTTGACAAGCGGCGACCGCGGCGCCTGGGTCGCCATCGACGCCACCGGCGTGCCGGCGGTTTGGCTGGACACGATCCAATCCGTGCGACCCGGCGGCTTGGTCAACCTTTTCGGCGGCTGCGCGCAAGGCACGGCGATCCCTCTGGATACCCACGCCGTCCACTACAGCGAGTTGACGATCAAGGGCGTCTATCATCACCGGCCGGAAACCGTGCAGCGCGCGCTCGACCTCCTCGCCGTGCCGGGTTTCAAGGCCGATCTTCTGCTGACCGGCAAGATGCCGGTCGAAAGCGTCGAAGAGGCGTTGCGCGCGATGATGCGCAAGGAAGCCCTGAAGGTCGTCATCAGCGGTTCCTCGCGGGCCTGAACAGCCTATTCCTCCCGTCTCCGACACCCACGCAAACGCTTGCCTGGGGTCATCGAATGTGTATAGTGCTCGGCGTTGAAGCTTCCTGCCGGGTGATCCGGCTATGCCCCGATCGGCGGGGTTGAGATAAGCCAAAGGAAGGAGTGAGCTTTGCCATACTACGAAAGCGTGTTCATCGCACGCCAGGACATCACGGCCGCCCAGGTCGACGGGCTGGTCGAAACCTTCGAAAAAGTCATCACTGACGCCGGCGGGTCCGTCCCCAAGAAGGAAAGCTGGGGCCTGAAGTCGCTCGCCTACAAGATCAAGAAGAACCGCAAGGGCCACTACACCCTGATGAACATCGACGCCACGGCCGACGCCGTGCATGAGATGGAACGCCAAATGCGCATCAACGAAGACGTGCTGCGCTACATGACGATCCGCGTCGACGAACTGGAGGAAGGTCCCTCGGCGATGATGCGCAGCCGCGACCGCGACGACCGGCCGCGTCGCGGCCGCGACGACCGCGGCCCGCGCCGCGATGTCGGACCGCGTGGCGACGACAAGCCGTCGGACGCCGACAGCGACAGTTCCGACAATTCGAGCGAAGGAGACGAATGATGAGCCGCCCGTCCTTTTTCCGGCGCCGCAAGTCCTGTCCGTTCGCCGGCCCGAACGCGCCGAAGATCGACTATAAGGACACCCGCACCCTGGGGCGCTTCGTTTCCGAACGCGGCAAGATCGTGCCGAGCCGGATTACCGCCGTCTCGGCGAAGAAGCAGCGGGAACTGGCGCAGGCCATCAAGCGCGCGCGCTATCTCGCGCTGATGCCCTACTCGGTCAGCTAGAGTCCGATCCG
>JAYNJY010000274.1:2580-4167 GCA_038110665.1 Rhodospirillaceae bacterium
CAAGGAGGCTCCATGCCAAGGCAGGCGCTGATATCCGTCGGCGCCGGACTGGCCAGCGCCAGCGCATCCCTGGCCTTCATCGCCGGGGTGCCGTTCGCGCTCCTGCTGGTCTACTTGGCGCCGCTGCCGCTGATGATGGCGGGTCTCGGTCTCGGCCCCCGCGCGGCGGTGATCGGTTCGGCCGCTGGCGCCGTGGCGACGGGCTGGGCCGGCGGGGTTGCCTCGATGGTGATCTTCATCGCCGCCCAGGCCTTGCCGGCGACGATGCTCGTGGCCCTGGCGATGTCGCAGCGCCGACAGGCCGGGACCGCCGATCCGCAGGGCGGGATCAACTGGTTCCCGCCCGGCGAAATCGCCGCGCTCCTGGCGGTGCTGGGAAGCAGCCTGCTGGTCCTAACGGCGGCGTCCAGCGCCGACGTCGGATTGAGCGCCCTGATCTCGGCGCATCTCGGCGAAGCGTTCGGGATGATGGCGCCGAACGTGCCGGAGGAAGCCCGGCAACGCTTCGCCGACATGCTGACACCGCTGTTTCCCGGCGCGGTGGCGGCAAGCTGGGTGGTGATGACGGTGGTCAACGCCGCCCTGGCCCAGGGGCTCCTGGTCCGCATGGAGAAGAACCTGCGGCCGAGTCCCGCCTACTCGGCTATCGACCTGCCGCAATGGCTGTCGTGGCCGCTGGTCGCCGCCGCGGTCGTGGCGCTGGCCAGCTCCGGGGAGTGGGAATACGTCGGCCGCAACGTCGCGATGACGCTTGCGGTTCCGTATTTCCTCCTGGGGCTCGCGGTGGTACACACCCTGGCCCGCAGGGTGACGTTTACGGGGCCGCTTCTGGTGGCCTTTTATCTGGTGATCGTGGTCTCGCTCTGGGCCGCATTGGTGGTCGCCGGTATCGGGGTGGTGGAGCACTGGTTCGGGCTCCGCGACCGCAGCAACGCCTCGTCGCCACAATCCCGCGGCGACGAGGATTAACCAGGTTTCGTCCGGGCCGGCATGCCCGGGCGTAACGGCGGCTGATCCGCCGGACAGACTGAGGAGAACGACGATGCAAGTGATTCTGATGGAACGGATCGAGAAGCTCGGCCAGATGGGCGACGTGGTCAAGGTCAAGCCCGGCTTCGCGCGCAACTACCTGCTGCCCAAGGGCAAGGCACTGCGGGCGGCGGAGGCCAACATCAAGCAATTCGAGACCCAGAAGGCGCAGCTCGAAGCGCAGAATCTGGAACGCAAATCCGAGGCCGAGGCCGTCGCCGGCAAGATGGACGATGTCAGCGTCGTGCTGGTTCGCCAGGCCGGCGAAGGCGGACAGCTCTACGGTTCGGTCAACACCCGCGATATCGCGATCGCCCTGACCGAAGCCGGCTATGGCGTCACGCGCCAGCAGGTCCGCCTCGACCGGCCGATCAAGACCCTCGGCCTGCACGACCTGAAGGTCGCCCTGCATCCCGAGGTCAGCGTCACCGTCACCGCCAACGTCGCGCGCTCGACGGACGAGGCGGAGATCCAGGAGAAGACCGGCAAGGCCGTGTTGAGCCAGGCCGAGGAAGAAGCCCGGATCGTGGCCGAGGAGGCCGCGGCCGCCGAAGCCGC
>JAYNJY010000275.1:0-4146 GCA_038110665.1 Rhodospirillaceae bacterium
AATCCAGTCTCCCCGACCAGTTTCGATCGGTGTCGAACGGTGTCCAAGAGGGCTGCCATGACCGAGGCGCGAATTTTCCAACCGACCAAGACCGCGATGCAGTCGGGCCGGGGCAATACGAAGAAGTGGGTGCTCGAGTTCGAGCCGGCCGAGGCGCGCCGCGCCGACGCCCTGATGGGCTGGATCGGATCGGGCGACACCCGCGGCCAGGTGCGGCTCCGTTTCGAATCCAAGGAGGCGGCGATCGCCTACGCCGAACGCCACGGCCTCGACTACCAGTTGCAGGCTCCGAAGCGCCGGCGCGTCAAGCCGAAGAGCTATTCCGACAATTACAGCTTCAGATTCCGGTTCGAATAGTCGGCCGGCGGTTCGCCGCCGTGCTCAGGGCAGGTGCCGGCTCGCCGCCACCTGACGCTGTTCGCCCAGCCCGGCGATGGTCGCGCGGACAGTGCTGCCGGCCTTGAGATAGGCCTGAGGCTTGAAGCCCATGCCGACACCGGCCGGCGTGCCGGTGGCGATGAGATCGCCCGGCAACAACGTCATGAAGCGGCTGATGTAGGCGACCAACTCGGCGACGCCGAACACCATTTGCGCGGTACTGCTGTCCTGGCGGACGCGGCCGTCGACCTCAAGGCTGAGCGCCAGATTCTGCGGGTCCGCGATCTCGTCGGCGGTGACCAGCCAGGGACCGGCCGGGCAGAAGCTGTCGGCTGACTTGCCTTTCGTCCACTGGCCGTTTCGTTCCAGTTGATGCGCGCGTTCCGAAACGTCGTTGACGATACAGTAGCCGGCGACGTGCGCGAGGGCGTCCGCCGCGGCGACGAAACTCGCGCGATTGCCGATGACGACCCCAAGTTCGACCTCCCAATCGACCTTGTCGGCGCCTGGCGGCAACAGGATGTCGTCGTTCGGCCCGCTGAGCGCGCTCGGCGCCTTCATGAACAGGATCGGCTCGGTCGGCAGGTCCATGTTCGCCTCTCGTGCGTGATCGGTGTAGTTCAAGCCGACACAGACCACCTTGCCCGGTCGCGCAAGACAAGCGCCGAGCCGGACATCTTCGGCCACCACCGGCAACGTCGCCGGATCGAGGCCGCGCAGGCGCTCGATCAGGCCGTCGGCAAAGGCTTCCGGCGTGAAATCGGCAAGGTGGGCGGAGAGGTCGCGGCGACCTCCTTCGGGATCGATCAGTCCGGGCTTCTCCTTGCCGGGGGCGCCATGGCGAAACAGTCGCATTCGTCGTTCCTTCTAAGTCTGCATCACAACAGTGCCGCCGCGTGGTGACGGCGGGGCCTGGCCGCGCTCGCGGCCCATCATTGTTATCTGTGCGGTCGCTCGCCCTGGATCTGCGTCCGATGCAAAACCCGGCGCGTGGTGTCGTCGAAAGAGTCGCGCCGATGCATGGTGCAGCGATTGTCCCAAAAAATCATGTCGCCGACTTTCCATACCTGATCCCAGCGGAATTCCTCTTGCGTCGCATGCGCCCACAGGCGTTCGAGCGCATCCTCGCTCTCGGCCAGCGTCAGCCCTGGGATGTAGGCGTTTCGACGACGGCCGAGCAGGAGCGCGCGCCGGCCTGTCACCGGATGGACCGGCGCCAACGGATGCACAGCGCCGGGGATTTCACGCGGATCGCCCATGTCGCGGAATCCCTTGCGCAGTTCACCGGCGCTGTTTCGGCTGGCGTCGTGCTTGCACGAAAACCGGTCGGCGATTTCCTTGAGGTCGGACGGTAGCGTCTCATACGCGAGATACATGTTGAGGAAGCTGGTGTTGCCGCCGGCGGGCGGCACTTCGAGCGCGTACAGCAAGCTCATGCGCGGCGGCTCGTCGTTGTAGGACATGTCGGTGTGCCAGATCGACTCGTAGTTGCCGAGGCTGCCGATCGCCCGCCCGTCGACCTTGACGTTCGAGATGACGTTGATCTCCGGGTATTCCGGGATCTCGCGCTCGCCGGTCACCGTGATCGCGGCGAGGTCGAGGGTGCCGAAGCGGCGGCTGAATTCGACCAGCATGGCGTCATCGAGGTCGAGCCCACGCATGCGCAGGCCCAAATGGTCGAGCCACGCCTGCATGACGCCCGCGAACGTCGCGTCGTCGAGCCGTTTGCTGAAATCCACTCCTTCGATGTCGGCACCGAGCGCCTTTCCGCTCGGTCGGACCACCATGGTGTCTGTCGTGGACATTCCCGTTCCTCTCCTTTCTGCATCCGACCTCAGTGGATTCGGACGATCCATTGTTGCCAGTCATCGACGATAGACGTGACGGCGAGTGGTGGCACCACCAACTCGCCGTCGGCGACGCGTAGCGGCGCACCGACCAGGCGCGCCTTGGTTTTTAGAAAGCCGTTCATCTCGCCGGCGGTGTCGAGGCCGGCGTTGGCGCAGGCGATGGCCTCGTGCAGGCAACCAAGATCGCTGGCGACACCATTGCCGACGACGACGCGGAGGCCGAGGCCGCGGGCGATATCGATCTGGCGAACCAGGCCGCCGGCGCCGCCGGTCTTGCTGAGCTTCAATTTGACGGCATCGACGCCGGGCATCTCGGCGGCGCGGCGGATATCGTCCTCGCCGTAGATCGCCTCGTCGAGCATGATCGGCAGGCCGGCGTTCGCGGCAACGGCGCGCATGGCCGGCCAGTCGTCGGCCGCCACCGGTTGTTCGAAGGCCTCGATCGCGTCCTTCGGCACCGCCTGGGCAAAGGCGAGGGCGGCTTCGCGGTCGTAACCCTGGTTCGCATCGACACGGATCCGCGCGCGGCCCGCCACTGCCTCTGCGATGGCGGCGATGCGCCGGGCATCACGCATCGGATCGTAGCCGACCTTGGTCTTGAGGGTGCGATAACCCTCGCTGACAAGCTTTTCCGCATAGGCCGGCGCGGCATCCGGATCGAGGGTGTTGACCGTGCCGGCGAGCGCCAAAGTCACCTGATCGTCACGCCGCAGCAAGGCATCGTCGGTCAGGTCTTCGGCGGCTTCTGCGAGCGCCGCGACAACAAAGGGGAAGCCGTGGGCGACGTCGGCCATGGCGACGTGTACACCGCTCGGCTCGGTACCGATGAACGCCGGTAACCGATTGCGGAGTAGCGTCCAGGCTTACTCCGGACCTTCCGGCGAGTAGCCGCGGACGGGGCAGGCCTCTCCCCAGCCGACGCGGCCCAAATCGTCCTCCAAGCGGACCAGCAGCGCATCGAAGGCGTCGAGGCGCTCGATCGCGTTTTCGTATGGCTCTTTCAGCGGAAGCCGCAGCCAAAATCCATTGGCCCTGATGACGCGACCGACGGTCGATTTCGTTGCGACGCGGGACATGGAGGTCACTCCGAAGGTTCCGTCGAGGCAGGGCGCTTCGCCGCGCCGAACTTCTCGCGGGCAGCCTGGAACAGCGGTAGCACGAAGGTAACGGCGGCGAGGACCAGGACGGCGAGGGCGATCGGGCGATCGAGGAATATCGCGACGCCGTCGCTCGACGAAATCAGGGCGCGGCGGAAGTTTTCCTCGATCAACTTGCCCAGCACGATGGCGAGTACGATCGGCACCACCGAAAGGCCGGCCTGGCGCAGCAGGTAGCCGAACGTGCCGAGCGCGATCGCCAGATACACGTCGAACGGATCGGAGCGCACGCTGAACGAGCCGACCACCGATAGGGTCAGGATCGTCATTACGATGAACGGCTTCGGCATCTGCACCAGGTGCACCCAGAAGCCGACGCCGAAGACGCCGAACGCGAGCATGAAAATATTGGCGAGGCCAAGCGCCAGGAACAGGAAATAGACCAAGTCCAGGTGGTTGGTGAACAGCGAAGGCCCGGGCGTGACGCCGTGCAACATCATGGCGCCGAGTAGCACCGCGGCGGTTGCCGATCCGGGGATGCCGAACGCCAGTAGCGGCACCAGCGCGGCGCTGACAGTGCCGTTATTGGCCGATTCCGCCGCCGCCAGCCCTTCGTACGAGCCTTCGCCGAATTTTTCGGGTTCGGAAGCGAACCGTTTCGCCTCGTTGTAGCCGATCCAGTTGGCTGCGGCGGCGCCGACCGCGGGCAGGGCACCCAAGATCGCGCCGAGCACCGAACTGATGCCGATGGAGCGCATCACCTTCAGCGCGATCGGCTTCGGCAGATTGAACGCGAACAGCTTTGGCCGCAGCGTATTCTG
>JAYNJY010000276.1:0-4089 GCA_038110665.1 Rhodospirillaceae bacterium
GCGCTCGATCGCCCACCAGGCGGCCGAGCGCAAGCGCCAGGCCAAGGCCAAGGCCGAGGCGCGGCGCAAAGAGGCGCGCGCCCTCAAGCGCGAGGGCCTGGTCAAGAATTCTGACGGCAGCTATCGGAGACTCACGCCATGAGAAAAGATCTGTTGCACTATTACCGCGACGCCCGCCGGCACCAGCTGGCCACCTATGGCAATTCCGGCCTGTGGATCGACGGCCGCGACGCGCGTCAGTTCACCGGCGGCGGGGCCGCTTATGGCGAGCACGCCCTCGCCGCCTATTGGGCCGCCCGCCGGCGGATCTATTTCATGGCGCAGCTTAGGGCTGCCACCCGCCAGCGGAGGGCCGCGACGTGAGCACGATCGAGCAGCACCTGGTCGACGAGCTCGAGCAGGCCGAGCGCAAGGCCTGGCAGGCGTTGGCGCGCTACAAGTTCCAGATGTTTGGTTATTGGTGCGCGGTCTGGGTCCACCTGAATCGCGTCGGCGGATTCCGCCGGGCGAACCCATTCGCCGACCTGGTCAAGCAGGCGCGGGCGCGGTGACGATCTATCGCACCGCCGGCACCCGGCTGGAATGGCACGACCTCACCAGCTGGGTCGCCTGCGCCTGGATCTTGGCGCGCCGGCGATCGATCAGCCACCACCCAACGGCCACCGATCGACAATTCGCCGGCCATTGGCGATCATTGCCGATCGACATGGTCAAGCGCTCGGACGACGACCAGGCGCTCGAGGAGCTCGCCGCCGTCGCCGCCCGCTTTCAGGTTATCCCGCAGCGCGGCCACCGCGCCGGCAGCAAATGGGAATCGATCAACATGGCCCGAAAAAACAGGTTATTCCAACTCGAGCGCCAGCGCGATCGCGACGCGATCGGTGCCGGCCACAACGCCAGGAGCAACGCACCATGACACAGATGACCCCCGGCCAGGCCATGAAGGCGGCGCGCAAAGAGCTCGGCCTGTCGACCGTCGAGCTCGCCCGCGCCCTCGGCTACGAGGCCGAGCGGGCGCAGGCACAGGCGCAGATCCGGCGATACGAAAGCGACAGCCGGCCGGTGCCGCCGTGGATTCAGCGCCTGGTCGAAATGTACCGCCGCCACGGCGTGCCACCGGAGTGGCGGCAGCGCACCTGACGCCCGACACAAAGGCGCACAAAAAAAAGAGCCCGCCGGCGGGATGCCGGCGGGCTGTTTAGTTGGTGGCGAAAAGATCGGTCTATCGCTGATCGAGCGCCGAGCGCCCCGGCAGCGGGTCGCCGAGCACGCGGCCCGTCAGGCTGCGGGTATCGTCGGGGATCGCCGCCTGCAGCCGCCGTAAATGCGCCTCGGCCAGGTTGATCACCCGCCCGCGCGCCATCGGCGAGCTCGGCGGCGTCGCCTGGCCGCGCGCCTGGCGGCGCCGCTCGGTCTGGCGGCGCACGCGCCACGCCTTGGTGGCGGCGTAATCGGCGTCGAGTTCCATGCGCAGCCTGTGCGCGCTGAGGCCAAGGTCGGCCGCAATATATTTCCACGGTCGACCGTCCGCCGCCTGGCGGCGCGCTCGGCGCTTTGCCGCCGGGCTGAGCTCGTGCCAGGTCGCCGTCATTGTCGACAGCTGGGGCAAGGGCGGCCGACAGCGTGCGCGGTGTCGGCTTTCAGGTGCTCGTGCAGGTAGCCCTGCACGTTGAACAGGATCGCGCAACAGGCATCCTCGATCGTCTCATCGCTGCCGGTGGCGAGGCCGCGGTGCAGCGTCCACAGCGCCACGAAGTGTCGCCAGGCGCTCTTGATGTAGGCCGTCGGCGGGATGCCCGCCTGCCAGTTGTCCGCCGCCCGCAGGCTGCCGTCGGCCTGGCGGCGGTGGCGGTGCATGTAGCGGCCGAAGCTGGCCAGCGCCAGCGGCGATAGAAACCCCTCGTAATCCGGTTTGCTGTCGTCGTCGTCGCGGGTCGCGCCGGTGTCGAATTCGCGCACGGTTTAGGCCCCCTTGGCTCGCCGGTAGATGGCGCCCTCCTCGGGCGCGCCCGGGCGGATGTTTTGATAGCTGATCACGCCGACCTCGGAGTGGACAACGAGCAGATTCTGCTGGGCCGGCTCTTTGTCGGCGCGGATATCGCGCGCCAGCTGTGACCAGCCGACCAGCGAGCCGTTGCCCCAGCCGGTCGGGAGCTCGCAGGTGGTGTGGAAGTGCGAGGTCAAGATCTTGTGCGGTGTCGTGCCGCGCGTGGCGTAGTCGGCGCGCAGCTTGAAGTGGCCGCGGGTGATCGTCGCCACCGGACCAATGAACCCATAGCCGCCGCGCGAGCCCATGCGGTCGCCATGGGTGAGCAGAAACGGCCGGCCGTAGACCGAGAACATCAAATCGGGACCGGCGGCATATTCGAAGCCGACGCCGGCGTCGGCGGCGAGGGCGGCCTCGACGAACCACGCCGCCAGCATGTCGAGCGAATTCGCGGCCGCCGCCTTGGTGGTCGGTTTGCGGGTCAGGCGGCCGTGATTGCCGGCGACCGTGTAGACCGTCACCGGGCAACCGACCCGCCGGCGCACCTGGCGGATGCCGTCGGCGAGGCGCATGGCCACCGCCTTGGCGCTGGGCAGCCGCTCGAGCAGGTCGGTGTTGGCGAGCTCCTCGTGGATTCCGCCCGAGACCATGTCGCCGCCGAGGCAGACATGCAGGCGCTCGACCGGCTTGCCGCGCCAGTGCTCGGTCAACAGGCGCGAGGCAATATCGAAGGTGCGCGCCAGGCGCGCGTCGGCGACCGCCAGGTCGTAGCTGTTGAGGCCGTCCATCTCGTCGAGGTCGACGAGCTCGCCATAGTGGACGTCGCTGATGTGCAGCACCGCCGAGCGCGCCGACGTCGCCCGCTCGGGGTTGAGCGGTTGCACGCGCGCCAGCGTCGGCTCGCCCAGGCCGAGGATCGACCGGCGGAGATTCTCGATCTCGGACAGGCGGCGCAGGGCGTCGGCGAGCTCGCCGCGCAGACGCTTGTTCTCGTCGGCGGCGGCGAGGCGGGCCTGGCTGGCCGGCGAGGCATCGTGCACCATACTCTGGCGCAACGGATCGATGCGCGGCAGGCCGAGCGCCTGGCGCAGGCGGCGGACGACCGGCGGCGAGGTGTTGGTCAGCGCCGCGATCTCGGCTTCGCTCGGTCGATCGGGCTGGCGCAGCAAGCGCTCGATCGCGGCCTCCTTGTCGGGTGGCGTGCGGTGCGGGTGAAAGCCGCGCGGCTTGGCGGGGATTTTCTCGGCGTCGCGGATATCGCGCGCGGTCTCGCGCGATACTCCGGCCGCCCTGGCGGCGGCGCTGACGTTGCCGCCATTGGCGCGCAACGCCGCCAGGCAGCGCCGCCGGCGCGCGGCGTCGATCTTGGTGCCGGCCATCTTTAGCGGCGCCCCGCAGCGGCGGCGTCGATCAGGTGTTGATTGAGTCGGTCATTGACCCGGTCGATCTGCTCGTCGAGCTTGATCAGGAGTTCGCCCTGTTTCGCGTCGAGCTCGGTCTGGCGCTGCTTGTCGGCGAGCGCTTCCTCCTTGGTGTAGCGGCCGCCGGCGCGAGCAAAGGTTTCGAGCTCGGTGAGCGACAGGCGCAATTCGCCCACGGCCCGGCTGTTTTCCAGGCGATCGGCGGCACGCTCCTCGGTGGCCTTGGCGACCGCATGGGTGAGCGCCTGAATCGCCTGGCGGAAGGCCGCCATCTCGCCGACATAGACATAGAGCGCCAGCGACAGCAGCGCGGTCGCCAGGACGCCGACGACCAGGCCCGCCAGGCGCACCCAGGCGTGCGAGACGATCCGCTCGGCGACGGAGTCGGCAGTTGCTTGCTGTGCCTCGAGCATGATTCTCTCCCTTACCGTCGCCAGCCGCACAGCTGGCGGCCGAGCTCCAGTTGCCGTAAATCACTGCGCCGATCGGCCGGCGCTTGGGCGGCGCGCTCGGCCGGCGTGCGCACGAAGTCGGCGCGGTGGTTGGCGGCGCACCATGGCTCGCCGGCGGTCGACGAGGATCGGCAGCCAGCGGCGAGGAGCAGAGCGGCCACGGCCACGGTTATGATCCGGCATCCCATTGGCGCAGCGCCTCGCTGATCTCGTCGTCGCTCATGTCGTC
>JAYNJY010000277.1:0-4072 GCA_038110665.1 Rhodospirillaceae bacterium
GCCATAGAGTTCTTCCGCGTCGTAGGCCGGTGCTTCCGGTTCGCGAACGTCCATGTCGCCCAAGCGTTTGGTCCGGTTGAGGTTCTCGATGGCGCGGCGTGCCAGCGCCAGCGCGTGGTCGTCGTCACGAGCCATGTGGTCGGTGACGCCGGAGACCTTGGAATGGACGGCCGCGCCGCCCAAGCCCTCGGCACTGACGACCTCGCCGGTCGCCGCCTTCACCAGGGGCGGCCCGCCGAGAAAGATGGTGCCCTGGTTCTCGACGATGATGCTTTCGTCGGACATCGCCGGCACGTAGGCACCGCCGGCCGTGCACGACCCCATGACCACGGCGATCTGCGGGATGCCCTTGGCGCTCATGTTGGCCTGGTTGAAGAAGATACGACCGAAATGGTCGCGGCCGGGGAACACGTCGTCCTGCTCAGGCAGGAAGGCGCCACCCGAGTCGACCAAATAGACGCAAGGCAGGTTGTTCTCCTCGGCGATTTCCTGGGCACGCAGGTGCTTCCTGACCGTGATCGGATAGTATGTGCCGCCCTTGACCGTGGCGTCGTTGGCGATGACCACCACTTCGGTACCGGCAACCCGGCCGATGCCGGTAATCACGCCGCCGGCCGGCACCGGATCGTCGTACATGCCGTGCCCGGCCAGCTGCGAGAACTCCAGGAACGGCGAACCGGGATCGAGAAGCCGCCGCACGCGCTCGCGCGGCAGCAGCTTTCCGCGCGCGGTATGGCGCTCGCGCGCCTGCTCGCCGCCACCCTGCTTGATCCCGGCGACAACCGAACGCAGATCGTCGACGACGGCCTGCATGTCGCCAACGTTGGCCTTGAACTCGTCCAAATTCGGCTGAGCGGTCGTGCGAAGCACCATCATGGCGGTTACTTCTTTTCCTTCTCGACCACGGGCCCGCCGGCTTCCTTCCAAGCTTTGAAGCCGCTGGCGAACTGCGCCACGTTGTCGAAGCCCATGTCCTGAAGCGTCTTGGTCGCCAGCGCCGAACGCCATGCGGCGGCGCAATAGAGCACGTAGGTCTTGTCCTCGTGGCCGAAATAATCCTTATGGTACGGGCTTTCGGGATCGAACCAGAATTCGATCATTCCGCGCGGCGCGTGCACGGCGCCGGGAATGGTGCCGTCGCGCTCGAGCTCGCGAACGTCGCGGATGTCCACGAACACGAGGTCGTCGTCACCGTGTCGTTTGATCGCGTCCTCGAGCGAGATCGTCTTGATTGCCGCTTCCGCTTCGGCAACCAGATCCTTGATGCCCTTCTTCAACTTCTTGGCCATTTCGCCGTCCTTTTCCTTGTTACCAACCGCCGCGTTCGATCCAACGGCGAATCATCCACATTCTGTCACTGCCCCAGAACCCCTCGCCATCGACGATGAAATAAGGGGCCCCGAAAACGCCTACGTCGATGGCGGCCTGGGTCTCGTCCTTGAGCCGCTGCTTGACCCTTTTGTCGTCGAGCGCCGCGGCCAATGCGGCATGGTCGACACCCAGCGGCGCCGCCAGCTTGCAGACCGCGTCCGCCGACATGATGTCGATGCCGCGGCCGAAGTAGGCCATGAAGGCCTCGCGCGCGAATTTCTTGGCCAGCGCCGGATCCTGGTTGTCGAGCCAATAGAACGCCCGCGCCGCCGCCTGCGTCGGGATCGGGAACTTGGCCGGCAGCGTCCACGGCACGTTCATGTAGCGACCGAGCCGCTCCCAGTCGTTCTTGCAGTAGTCGGATTTGAGCGGCGTGTCTGTCAGCGGCCGGGCGCCAGTGATCTTGAACAACGCACCCAGCAGGAACGGCTTCCAGCGCACCTCGCGCCCGAGCGACTCGCAGGTCTCATCGATCTTGAAGGTGGCGAAATAGGAATAGGGCGACGAGAAGTCGAAATAGAAACGGACCGGCTCAGACATCACCCCGCCTCCCGGATGGCGCGGCTGATGACCAGCTTCTGCACTTCGCTGGTGCCTTCGTAAATTTGGCAGACGCGGGCGTCGCGATAGATGCGTTCGACCGGGAAATCCGAAAGATAGCCGTAGCCGCCATGCACCTGGATGGCATCGGAACAGACGCGCTCGGCCATTTCGGAACAGAACAGCTTGGCCATGGAGGCTTCCTTGAGGCAGGGCTCGCCTTCCGACATCAGCCGCGCCGCGTTCAGCATCAATTGCCGGCCGGCCTCGATCCCGGTCGCCATCTCGGCCAGTTTGAAGCCGATGGCCTGGTGGTCGATGATCCGCTTGCCGAACGTGGTGCGCTCCAGCGCGTAGGTGCGCGCGGCGCGGAACGCGGCCTCGGCGAAGCCAACCGACTGTGCGGCAATGCCGACACGGCCGCCTTCCAGGTTCGAGAGCGCGATCTTGTAGCCTTCGCCCTCCTCGCCGAGCAGCAGGTCCGGCGGCAGCTTGACGTCGTCGAGCATGATCTGGGCCGTGTCCGAGGTCTTCTGGCCGAGCTTGTGCTCGATCCGCGCGACCTTGTAGCCCGGTGTCCCGGTCGGCACGATGAACGCCGAAATGCCGCGCGACCCGGCGTCCGGATCGGTGACGGCGAACACCACCGCCACGTCCGCGTTCTTTCCGGTGGTGATGAACTGCTTGGTGCCGGAAAGCACGTACTGGTTGCCGTCCTTCTTCGCCTTGCAGGTGATGGCGCCGGCGTCCGATCCGGTTTGCGGTTCGGTCAGCAGGAAGGCACCGAGCGTCTTGCCGGCGGCGAGGTCCGGCAGGAAGCGCTTTTTCTGGTCGGTGTTGGCGAATTTCAACAGACACGTGCTGGTCAGGGTCTGCACCGCCATGGTCGTAGACACGCCGCCGTCGCCGCCGGCAATCTCGGCCAGCGCCAGCGCATAGGAAATGAAATCCGCACCAGCACCGCCCTCGTCCTCGGGCACGAGAATGCCCATCAGCCCAAGTTCGCCCATCTCCGCCAGGGCATCGCGCGGGAAATGCGCGTCGCGGTCCCACTGCTCGGCATTGGGCGCCAGCCGTTCGGCGGCGAAGCGCCGCGCGGTTTCCTGGATCAGCAGGTGTTCTTCATTGAGCTGCATCTCGGACCTACCACTCGATCGGCGTGCCGTCGTAGTTGAAGAAGCCGCCGTTGTCTTTCTTGGTCAACCCGGCGATCGCCTTGCGCAGGCCGCTGACGCTTGTGACCGTGTCGATGGCGGCGCTCGGCCCCCCCATGTCGGTCTGCACCCAGCCCGGATGGAACATCGCCACGATCAGGCCGCGCGGACCCAAATCGCCGGACAGGCAACGCATGGCCATGTTCACCGCCGCCTTGGACGAACGGTAGATGTACTCGCCACCGCCGCCACTCCGCTCTATCGAACCCATGACCGAGGAAATGGTGACCAGCTTCTTCTCCTTGCCGGCGGCGACGTTGTCGGTAAATGCGGTCGCCACCTTGAAGGGCGCCAGTGCGTTGGTGCGCAGCACCGACTCCCATTCGGCGTAATCCATGTTTTCCGACGTCATGCCGCGCGGTCCGTAGACGCCGGCGTTGTTGATCAGGATGTCGAAGGCGCGGCCCTTCAATTCGCCGGCGAGCCGGTCGACTTGGCGATGGTCGGTGACATCGAGGCCATGGACCTCGATGGTGCCGGGAATCATGGCCAGCTCGCCCGGCTGGATCGGGTTGCGGCAGGTCGCGATCACGGTCCAGCCATCGGCCGCATATTGGCGGGTGAACTCGAGACCGATGCCACGGTTAGCGCCGGTGATGAAAACTATCGGCATCAGGCTTCCTTCCCGTTCTGTCGCGCCGTGACCTCGATCTCCACCTTCATGCGCGGATCGACCAGGCCGGCAACGATCGCCGTGGCGGCGGGCCGGACATCGCCGAACATCTCACCGATGACCGTCGAGGCCGGTGCCCAATGGGCGAGATCGGTGACAATATAATGCGCCCGCACCACGTCGGCGAGCTTGGCGCCGGCTTCGGCCACGGCAAGTTCGATGTTGCGGAAGATTTGTTGCGTCTGTTCGGTGACGTCGTCGGAGATTTCGCCCTTGGCGTAGTCGAAACCGGTGGTGCCGGAGACGAACACCCACTCGCCGTCGACGACGGCGC
>JAYNJY010000278.1:0-4069 GCA_038110665.1 Rhodospirillaceae bacterium
CCAGGCGGGTCAGGAACATCTTCATCTGCACGGCGGTGGTGTTCTGCGCCTCGTCGAGGATGACGAAGGCGTTGGCGAGCGTGCGGCCGCGCATGAAGGCCAAGGGCGCGACCTCGATCTCGCCCGATTCGAGGCGCTTCACCACCTGCGGGCCGGGCAGCATGTCATAGAGCGCGTCGTAGAGCGGGCGCAGGTAGGGGTCGACCTTCTCGCGCATGTCGCCGGGCAGGAAGCCGAGCTGCTCGCCGGCCTCGACCGCCGGACGCGACAGGATGATGCGGTCGACCGAGCCCGAGACCAGCCGTTCGACCGCCTTGGCGACGGCGAGATAGGTCTTGCCGGTGCCGGCCGGGCCCTGGCCGAACACCAGCTCGGCCTCGTCGATGGCCTTGAGATAAAGCGCCTGATTGGGCGTGCGCGGCGAGATCACGCGGCCACGCGTGTGCACGGTCTGGCCGTCGGCGGCGACGCCGGCGCCGGCATGCGACATCCTGAGCGCCGCGTCGACCTCGGCGATGTCGACGGAGAGCCCGGTCTTGAGCCGGGCATAGAGATGGTCGAGCGCGTTGCAGGCGTCCTCGACCGCGTGCAGCGGCCCGGTCACGGTGACCTCGTTGCCGCGCGCCAGCATCTGCACGCCGAGGCCGCTCTCGATCCGCGCCAGGTGCGCGTGGTGCGGGCCGAACAGTTCGAGCGCCAGTGTATTGTCGGCGAACACGCGTTCGGCCGAGCCGCCGCGCTGGCGTTCGGGGCCAGCGCCGTTCGGCCTGCCGCCCGGTCTGCCATTTGAGCGCGCGGGCTTCCGCGCCGATGGCCGGCTCAAGCCCATGCCCTCCCGTCGATCGCGCGGACGAGCCGTCCGGCGAGGCTGTTGGGATGCGCCGCCTCGATGCGGAGCCGGACGATGTCGCCGATCAGGCTGTCCGGCGCGACGACGTGCACCGCCTGCATGTAGGGGCTCTTGCCGACGAGCTGGCCGGGATGGCGGCCGCGAGCTTCGAGCAGCACGTCGAGCTCGGCGCCGACGGTGCGCGCATTGAACGCCGCCTGCTGGGCGGCGAGCAAGTCCTGCAGCCGGGCCAGGCGCTCGACCTTGACGGCGTCGGCGAGCTGGCCGGGCATGGCCGCCGCCGGCGTGCCCGGCCGGGCGCTGTACTTGAACGAGAAGGCGCCGGCGAAACCGACTTCGCGGACGAGATTGAGCGTGGCTTCGAAATCGGCCTCGGTCTCGCCCGGAAACCCGACGATGAAGTCCGACGTCAGCGCCAGATCGGGGCGCGCGTCACGCAGGCGTCGGACGAGCCTGAGATAGAAATCGCGGTCGTGGCGCCGGTTCATGGCGGCGAGCACCCGGTCCGAGCCCGACTGTACCGGCAGATGCAGATAGGGCATCAGCTGCGGCACGTCGCGATGCGCGGCGATCAGCTCGTCGTCGACCTCGGCCGGATAGGAGGTGGTGTAGCGGATGCGCTCGAGCCCGTCGATTTCCGCCAGTTCGCGGATCAGCCGGCCGAGGCCCCATTCGGTGCCGCCATCCGGCGCGTTGCCGGTCTGCGCGCCCGTGGGCGCGACACCATGGTAGGCGTTGACGTTCTGGCCCAACAGCGTGATTTCGCGCACCCCGCCTTCGGCCAGGCCCCTGGCGTCCGCCAGCACCTGCGCCGCCGGGCGCGAGGTCTCGGCGCCGCGCGTGTAGGGCACCACGCAGAAGCTGCAGAACTTGTCGCAGCCCTCCTGCACGGTGAGGAAGGCGGAGAACCGGCCGCGCGCCTCGGGCGCCGGCAGGTGGTCGAACTTCGATTCGGCCGGAAATTCGGTATCCAGCACCGTGCCCTTGTCGCGGTGTACGCGCGCCACCATCTCGGGCAGCTTGTGGTAGGCCTGCGGCCCGAACACGATGTCGACATAGGGCGCGCGCGCCAGGATCTCGGCGCCCTCGGCCTGGGCGACACAGCCGGCGACAGCCAGCACCATGGGCCGCCGGGCTTCGCCGCGGGCGCGCTTGGCGAGCTTGAGCCGGCCGAGATCGGAATAGACCTTCTCCGCCGCCTTCTCGCGGATGTGGCAGGTATTGAGGATGACCAGATCGGCGTCTTCCGGCGCGTCGACGGCCTCGTAGCCGATCGGACGCAGCAGATCAGCCATTCGCTCGGCGTCATAGACGTTCATCTGGCAGCCGTAGGATTTGATATAGAGTTTTCTGGCCAAGACGGTTCGCTATGACGCTGCTGTCGTTACGATGTTGTTGTCTTTGTGACGCGGATGCGCGCCAACCGGCCGGAGCCGGTGGGGCCTTCGCAAAATCGCCGAGAAATTAGCACCGCGCCGGGCCCTGTCAAGATTAGCTCGCCCCGCCCTTCTTGCCGTCCGCGTCGCCGAGCGGCACGCCGTAGAGTTCGAGCCGGTGCCCAACCAGCTTCATGCCGTGCTCGCGCGCGATGCGCTCCTGCAAGGCTTCGATCTCCTGGTTCTGGAACTCGATGACCTTGCCGGACTTCATGTCGATCAGGTGGTCGTGGTGCTCGTCGGTGACTTCCTCGTAGCGCGCGCGGCCGTCGCCGAAGTCGTGGCGGTCGAGGATGCCGGCCTCCTCCCACAGGCGCACGGTCCGGTAGACCGTGGCGATGGAGATTCGCTGGTCGATCTTGGACGCGCGGCGGTGGACTTCCTCGACGTCGGGGTGGTCGTCGGCCAGCGACAGCACGCGGGCGATGACCCGGCGCTGGTCCGTCATTTTCATGTTGTGCTCGCCGCACAACTGCTCAATGCGGGTTTCGGACATCGACGTCCCCATCGGCGAAAGCGCCACCGCGGCGATTCCAGAGTGCCACTATATATTCCGAGGGCGCCGGGAGTGAACCCCTAACTTGCTGGGGTCTTTCCCGACCGGGGCTATTTGCGCTTGCCTCTGGGCTTGCTGCCGAGGCCGATCTTCTTGGCCAGCGACGAGCGGTGCTTGGCGTAGTTCGGCGCCACCATCGGGTAGTCGGCGGCCAGGCCCCAGCGTTCGCGGTATTCCTCGGGCGTCATGTTGTAGGCGGTCTTGAGGTGGCGCTTCAGCATCTTCAGCTTCTTGCCGTCCTCGAGGCAGACGATGTAGTCCGGGAACACCGATTTCTTCACCGCCACCGCCGGCTTCGGCCGATCCACCGAAACCGGCTGGCCGCCCAGGCCCGACAGTGTTTTGTAGACGTCCTGGATCAGGCGCGGTAGGTCCTCCGGCGCGACGGTGTTGTTGCCGGCGTGCGCGGCGACGATTTCGGTGGTGAACTCGAGGAGTTCGCTGATATTGGGCTGTTCGCTCATGGCCGGCGCGGCACCTTCTCGGCTGGCGGTCTCGCGACGGGCAGTCCCGGCGCTATTGAAACCGTATAGTACTTGATCAGTTGACTTTACGTTATATATGAAAAATAAAGAGATGATCAAGTTAAGGCGGCAAATATTCGAGACAAAAATGACTCAAAAAACCGACGCCGACTTCTATCTGAACATTACCGACCAGGTCTGCCCGATGACCTTTGTGCGCACCAAGCTGTTGATCGAGAAGATGGCGCCGGGCGAGACCGCTGAAGTCTGGCTCAAGGGAAAGGAGCCCTTGGACAACGTGCCCAGGAACGTCCGCGACCACGGCCACGAGGTGGTGTTGCTCGAGCCCGAGGATGCGGCCGGCGCGCCCGACGGCGTGCATCGCCTGGTCATCCGAAAAGCCTGACCGCTGCACTCCCAATCCGTCATCGCCGGGCCTGACCCGGCGATCCACGTCTTCGGCGGCCCGCACTCGGGTCGCCGGACCCCCGTCCAACAAGGTCGTGGGTGCGCGGGTCAAGCCCGCGCAGGGCTACCCCCGTCCGCGGCCCCCCGCAGTGGGGGCGCCGCCCCCCCCCCAAACCTGGTGGGGGTGGCGGGGGCCACCCCCCCCCACGGCGAGGTTTCAGAATTCTTATCACTCCCTGATCCGCCCGCCGCGTTTCGCCGGCGTGGCGTCGGCCGGCCTGAGATAGAGCGGCGCCGGCACGGCCGGCGGCGTTTCGCCCGGGCAGTGGCGCACGGCCGCGAGGGCGGCGAGCAC
>JAYNJY010000279.1:0-4039 GCA_038110665.1 Rhodospirillaceae bacterium
CACCACGCGATCGTCGGCGGCGCGCCGGCCTGGCGAGCGGCGACCGTGCCGGTGGTCAAGGTGGTTACGCGCATGGGCAAGCCGGCCTGGTTTGCCCGGCGCACGCTGATGGTCAACGGCGCGCCGTTCGAACACGAGGTCGACGGCATCGATCGGCGATCGCGGCGGCCGCTGGCCGGCGCCTACCGAAAATATGTCTACGATCCGCCATTGGCGCCGATCGTCGAGGAGCGCGCCGAATATCAGCTTTACGTGGCGGCGCTCACCGCCCTGGTCGACGCCCTCGCCGGCCGCCTCGAGGCGTTCGAGGCGACGCCGAGCGGGCTGCCGGCGTGGCCGTGGCTCGACGGCGAGCGGCCATTGCCGCGCGTGCTCCACGCCGAGACCAAGCGAGCCGGCGGGATCTGCAGCGGGTCAGCCCAGCAGGCGGTCGATGGTGGCAAGGATGGCGGCGATCAGCGCCCAGGCGGCGACCATGGCGCCACTGACCAGGCCGGCACCGAGCATCAGGCCGACGTGCTCGGCCTCGCTCGCCGTAGCCAGGCCGAGAATGCGCGACCAGTAGACGGCGAGCGCCAGCACGGTGGCGCCGGCGGCGAGCAGCTGAGCGGCGGCAATCAGGCGGCGCATGGGGCGGGAGATTAACAGGCCATGTCGCGAAAATATAGCGTTATCGAGTGGCGCGACCCGCCACTGCAGGCCGCCGGCATGCGCGTCGGCCAGTGCTGCGCCCGCGACCTGATCGGCGTCGACCTAGTGGCTCGCGACGGCAAGGCCTTCGCGCACGGCCATATGAGCTTGACGAACGCGATCGCCTTCTGTGACGACCTGCAGGCGGCCATCGCCGAGCTCGTCGGCAGGCCGCCGCGGGTGCACTAAACCGAGTCGTCCGCCGCCGGCGTTTTTCAGGCCCGCCGATTCACGGCGCGAATCTGCCGGTTTCAGCAACCCACTTGACTGCGACAGTATCCTTGACGCATGAGTCGCACACACGAATCCGACCAGCGTGGTCGGTGCGGCGCCCTCTAGCGGCGCCGTTTTTATTTCAAATCGCCAAAAAAAATGCTGCCACCGTCGCCGCAATACGCGGACGCGCCGATTTGCTACGCCGTGCCCAGCGAGGCAACGTCGCCGCGCTGGTGTGCCGCCTTTGCCGCCGGCTGTGGCGGTTCGGTGATCGAACTCGGGCCGCTTCGCCCGACCGCGCCGGCGGCGATGTTCGGCTCGGCCAAGTTATGGCGGGGCGTTGTTTTGGCGGCGCAGCGCACCGGTCGCCCGTGGTTCTACGGCGACCACGGCTACTTTGGTCGCTTCAAATATTATCGCATCACCCGCGGGGCCTATCAGCACGACGGGCGCGGCGAGGGCGACCGTCAGCGCCTGGCGATGCTCAATATCAATCCGAGGCCGTGGCGCCGTGGCGGTCGCCATGTCCTGGTGTGCCCGCCGGATTCAGTGTTTGCCGGGCTCATGGGAGTCGACAGCAGGGCGTGGTTGCGCACCACGCTCGGCCGGCTGACGGCGGTGACCGACAGGCCGATTCGGGTTCGCTCGCGCTCGGCGCGGGCGCCGCTAGTCAACGACCTAAAAGACGCCCACGCCCTGGTTACGATGATGTCGAACGCGGCGGTTGAGGCGTTGCTGTTTGGTGTTCCGGTGATCTGCACGCACCGCTGTGCGGCGCAGATTATGGGACTGGCCGACCCGGCCGACGTCGAGGCGCCGGCCTATCCATACGATCGCGAGCGCTGGGCGGCCGTGCTCGCAGGCAATCAGTGGACGCTCGAAGAGATGAGCAGCGGCGTCGCCTGGGCGGCCCTGCGAGAGGTGGCGGCGTGAAATATTTCAAGGCCGGCGGCTGGTGGCTGCCCGATCACGAGGCGCACCTGCAAGGGTGGATGACCAAGGTCGGCGATCGGCGCGGCGACCGGCTGTTGTACCAGGGGGCCAAGTATCGCATGGCCTTGGCGCATACCAAGCGCCGCCGCGTGGCGGTCGATATCGGCGCGCATGTCGGCCTGTGGTCGTGGCAAATGGCGCAAGATTTTGACGTGGTCGAAGCCTTCGAGCCGGTGCCGGCGCATGCGGAGTGCTTTGCCAGGAATCTCGAGGGCTGCGCGCATGTGACCTTGCGCCAGGTGGCGCTCGGCGATGCCGGCGACTTCGTGACGCTGCGCACCCGCACGCCGGACTCGTCCGGCGACACCGGCGTCGAGCCCGACGGCTCGGGCGACGTTCGAGCGCCGCTGTTCCGCCTCGATCAGCTGACAATCAACGACATTGACCTAATCAAGCTCGATTGCGAGGGCTATGAGTTGTTCGCGCTGCGCGGCGCCGAGCAGACCCTGCGCCATTTTCGACCGACCGTGATCGTCGAGCAGAAGCCTGAGACCGGCATGGTCGAGCGCTATCATGTGCGGCCGACCGAGGCGGTCGAGTATCTCAAATCGCTCGGCGCCCGCCAGCTGGCGGCGCGCCAGGGCGACTATGTCATGGGGTGGCCGTGACCGATCAAATCCTGGTCACTGGCCTGCCGCGATCGGGCACCTCGCTGGTGGCCGGGGCGTTGGCAATCTGCGGGGCATGGGTCGGCACAACGCCGCCCGGCAATCCGCTCAACCGGCGCGGCACGCACGAAAACATTGCCTTGCGCGAAACGCTGACCAAGCCGCTCCTGCAGCTGCTCGGCGCCGACCCGCTCGGCCTCGATCCGCTGCCGCCGCTGGCACCGCCGCCGCTGGTAACAGCCGAGCGCTGGCGCCAGCTGGTCGACGATCGCCTGGTGGCCGATCGCTTTGATCCTGGTCGCGGCGCACCGTGGCTCTACAAGGACGCCAAGCTGTGCCTGATCCGGCGCCAGTGGGCCGACGCATTCCCGGCGGCGCGCTGGGTGGTCGTGCGCCGCCGCCGCGACGAGATCATTGCCTCGTGCTTGCGAGCCGAGCCGATGACGCGGCGCATGGGTGTGTCGATCGAGACCTGGCGCGGGTGGGCGGACGCCTACCAGGCACACCTCGACTGCGTCGCCGACGCGGTGGTGGTCTGGCCGCATCAGGCGCTGCTTGCAGATCCGGCCAGGTTCGAGCCGGTTGTGCGCGAGCTCGGCCTGACGTGGCGGCCGCGCGAGGTCGCTGAGTTCGTCGACCCCATGCAGTGGCATGGCCGGGTCGGTGAGTTGTGAGCTTCGGCGACGAGATCATGGCCAGCGGGCACGCCAGGGTGGCGGTGGCGCGGCGCAGCGCGGCCGAGCCCGGCGTCACCTTCAAGGCGGTTGTGCTCGACAGGGCCGGTCAGCGCCGCTGGCATGGCCTGTGGCGCGACCTGCCGTGGATAGTGCAGCCCGGCGAGACCTGGCCGCAGGCGCAGACCGTGGCAGTGCGCAACGGCGCGCAATGCCGGCCATATATCAGATACCCGTTCACCATCGCGGGCGGCCAGCGGTGGACGACCTGGCGGGCGCGCGACCATGTCGGCGCCATCGAGCTCACCGCGGCAGAGCGGGCCTATGCCGAAACGCAGTTCGAGCGCCTCGGCGATTACGTGCTCGTTGAGCCCAACCTGACCAAGTCGAACCACAACAAGAATTGGGGCTGGCACAATTGGCAGCGCCTAGTCGAACTCCTCGACCAGGTCGGCCTGCAGGCCGTTCAGGTCGGGCCGGCCGGCACGCCGCTGCTCAAGGGGGCGCACCTGGTCATAACGCCGACCTTTCGCGCTGCCGCTGCCGTGCTCGAGCGCGCAATGCTGTCGATCCTCCCCGAGGGCGGGCTACACCACGCCGCCGCGGCGCTCGCGCGGCCGGCGATCGTGCTGTTTGGCGGCTATATCACGCCGCAGGTGACCGGCTATCCGGACCATGTCAACCTCGCCGACGACGGGCCGAGCTCGCCCTGCGGCCGGTGGCTGCCCTGCACCCATTGCGCCGAGGTCTGGTCGCGTCTCGATGCGCGCGACGTCGCGGCTCGCGTCGTGCGCTTCGTTTACTATGGCCAGGCGTCGGCGGCATAGGTTCTCTTGGCGGCCCGGCGCAATACGGGCG
>JAYNJY010000280.1:0-4026 GCA_038110665.1 Rhodospirillaceae bacterium
GAGCCGCCCGGCGAGCGCGCCCGCGGCGCCCTCGAACGCGGCCGTCATCGCCGCCGGCACGTGCGGGTTGGCGAGCAGGTTGCCGCCGGCGCAGCAGTCGCGGCCCTGGCTCGTGGCATGGACGCCCAAGGTCTCGGCGCCGGAATAGGCCGCCGTGCGGCCCTCGACGTCGATGGCGAGCAATTGGCGGTGTTCCATGTTGCGCTCGCCAGCAAGCTCGGCGATGGCCGCGTCCGGCGCGAGCCCGCGCTCGATCAGGTCGAGTACGCGCGGCCCCAGGCTCGGGTCGGTGACGTTCTGCGTCGCCACCGCGCCGACACCGGCCCAGGCCCACGGGCAGCGCGCGCCGACCGCGATACTGGACGTGGCGAGCGCGATACCGACCTGGCCGGTCTTGCGGCAGAGTCCCAATACGGCGAACGTCATGGCGTCTTCTCCCTTCCCTTCGGCACCCGCCACCATATCCGAGCGCCTTGCCGATGGCGACCATGGCAACCGGCGCGATCGCGCGCCGCCATCCGGCTTCCCCCCTACCTCACGCCCAACAGCGCCATCAGCACCGCCAACGTCGCCACCGAGGCCAGCGTCGAGACCAATATCGCCGTCGCCGACGCCGCGGTGCCGGTATCGTAGCGGACGCCGAACAGATAGACGTTGATGCCGACCGGCGTCGCCGCGACGATCACCGCGACCGAGAGCCACAGGGGTTCGAGCCCGAAGCCGTAGCGGCCGAGGACGTAGACGGCGACGGGATGGAGCACCAGCTTCAGCACGGCCCCGGCGGCGGCCTCGGGCAGCGCGCCCAGGAGCTTGTAACGTGCCAGCGAGGCGCCGAGGCAGAACAGCGAACATGGGATGCCGGCATCGCCCAGGAGCGAAAACAGCCGGTCGGCCGGCGTCGGCAGCGGCAACGCCAACACGTTCCAGAGGATGCCGGCGAGCATGCCCATGATGATCGGATTGGTGACGAGGCCGCGCACGACGTCGAGGGCGAGCCGCGCCGCGTTGCCGCGCTTGCCGCGCGCCGCCTCGACGATGACGGTGACGACGAGGTAGAGCTGCCAGGAATGGAACGAGATGATCAGGAACATCGGCAGCAGCGCCGCGTCGCCGAAGGCAAGATGCACCAGCGGGATGCCGAGCATGACCGTGTTGGCGAAACCCGCCGTCATGCCGGCCATGGCGGCGGCCGGCCAGTCGCGCCGGAACAGGCGCCGCGAGATCGTCATGCCGACGGCCCAGGCGACGTAGACGCCGCCGAAGTAGGCGATAAGGAACGCCCACGGCACGGTTTCCGGGAGCGCGCGGGTCGCCATGGCGCGGAACAGCATGGCCGGGATCGCGAAGTTGAAGACGAATCCGGCCAGGCCGTCGACGCCGGCCTCGCTCATCCAGCCCTTCCTGGCGGCGAAGAAGCCGAGAAACACGACGCCGAACACCGGCACGATGATGTCGATCAGCACGCTCATGACTGCAGCATCCCCGGCCGGCACGAAAACGCAAGCCACGCCCGAAATGCCCGATTGCGTCGGACCGCCGGCGTTGCTAGCGTCCGGCCATGCGCATCTATCACACCTTCACCTCGCCCTACGCACGCATCGCGCGCATCGCGGCGCATACCTGCGGCACGGTGATCGAGGCCGTCGCCATCGAATCCAACCAGCTCCGCACCGACACCAATCCGTTGCTGGCGGTCAACCCAACCGGCCGGGTGCCGACGCTCGTCGACGGCGACGTGGTGCTGAGCGAGACACCGGCGATCTGCCACTACATCGAGAGCAAGGGTGACGGCACCCGGATTTTCGCGCCCGCCGGGGACTGGAGCGGGATCAAGCTGGAAAGCTGGGCGACCAGCCTGCTCGACGGCGCGTCGCTCTGGACCCGCGAGCTGCGCCGGCCCGCCGAACAGCAGTCCGATTGGCTCTGCGGCGTGGAACGTTCGCGCGCCGTGCGCTCGCTCGACTGGTTCGACGCCGAACCCGGCATCCGCTCCGGTCAAGCGCCTTGGGATTACGCCCACTTCATGCTCGCCATCGGCGTCGAGTACTTCGAGTTCCGCAAGCTCATCCCCGACTGGCGCCAGGGCCGCGACGCCCTCGCCGCGTGGTTCGCCGAACAGCAGAAGCGGCCATCCTGGCAGGCCTGCGCGCTGCCGCCCGGCGCCTAGAAAACCCGGCAACCCCACCGCCGGAACGACCGACTTCGCATCGGTCGAGCGGGTGTGCCGAAAAATTCGTTTCGGATCCGACGAACGGGGAAGAATCGGCCTCTCCTTCCAACAGCTTGAAAAAAAGTGACGAAACGAAACCGGCTCCGGCGGGTAGGTCGCGGCAAGGCCGAAACCCATGGCCTGGGGCGCGCGACGCCGAAGACCGGCGATCATGCCGGCCGCTCATAGCCTATTTTTCCGAAAAAGTTCAGTAAATTCCTATTTTATAGGAATTATTAAATTATGTCTTCTCATCTATGGCACGAGCGGGAACACGTGTCATCGGCTATCCGGTCGGCGACATGCGTTACCGTAACGGTTCGCGGAAGGCCGTGAATTGCCGGGATTAGTCGAGCCCATCACGACGGCGTAGACGCCATACAGTTGCCGCTACGACTTGCCCGCTGAAAATCGAATGGCGTTGAGAGCGCTCTCGATCCATCGTTTTGCCTCACCGGGGTCGTCGTAAAGGAACAGCGCGTATATGTCGGCTTTGGCATTCTTGTGCATCGCGAGGAGAAAACCGTATCGGTGAGTCTTGAAGACGGCGGGATCGAGATCGAACGTGGCTGCACTCGCCCAATCGGCATTGAAGCGCTTCCTTGCCTCGTCCTTTGGAAACTCGCACAACGGCGCCCGACCTCAGGCAGAGAGTTCTCCGGTCACAGCACTGAAAACCAGGGGGAAAATATGGTTCGGATTTGGCGCGGAACCATGCGGATCGTTGTAGTCGATACGCATTCGCGATAACGGCCTTGCGGGTTACCACCGTGGCAGGTGACGCAGCCGCCCGGATCGCCGACGCTTTCGCCGATCGCTTTGACCCGGTTGAGCATCTCGCTGCCTTTTTCACGAATATCCTCAATGCCTTCGTGGCAAGACAAACACCCTTTGCTCTTGGCAACAGTGGGCGAGACTTTTTCTAGTACCGCGGCTGTGGTTGGAGAGGTTACGGCAATGGACAGAAACGCTGTCAACAAAGCTACGCTCAATGACCTCAACAATGCTGCCTCCTCTATTTCGATCAACCCTCGAAACTTCTTATCCCCACACGCGGCTGCCACGGCTCGCATATTGCCGACAGTCTAAACCCGCAATTTTATTGCGGGCTCTGACTTGGATCAGAAATTTTCGGATTTCCGCGGCGTGTTTTTTTCAGTGCGGCAAAACCGTTGCGCTAGATCAATGCCGCGCAGCTCCGTTCCCCATAGATTCCCACCTTAAGCGCGACCGATTTGCTGTTCATGACCTGGATGGAGGAATGAACATGCATAAGCCGATAGAATTCACAATTGAACGTAGGTCATGTGGCATCGCCGCTTGCCTGATGCCAATGGACTCGCCGTTATTGGCGTGTGCGAAAATGCCGCGTGACATCTTGCGGTCGCCTTTCAAGGCTGGCGTGGATGTCGACGTTGCATCGCTGGCACCCCGTCGCATTCCCCTGCTGGCCGTCGGTGCCATCAGCCGGGAGTGGATGTTGAGCGACGGACGGCGCCAAGTGCTTGATTTTCTGTTCCGAGGCGATCTGGTGCCGCCACCTGTTGACAACCAAGCCATTCGCTATGTCGCGCTGAGCGAAGGCATCCTCTATCTCGTCGATAGCGCCGCGCTGGATCGATACAGATCGGCTCAGCATGACTGTAACGGCGTAGACCGCGGTAACGAAAAGGATGCCCCATCGATTACCCTAGATGACGGAAATTGGCGCGCGTCACTGACCCATCAGCGCCTTTCAGAGGTAACCGCGCAAAATCTGTTACTGAGCCAAATGACGGCACTCGAACGTATCGCCGTCTTCCTACGTCATTTGATTC
>JAYNJY010000281.1:0-4023 GCA_038110665.1 Rhodospirillaceae bacterium
ATTTGGTTTCTCGATGTTCGCGGCCCGCCGGCAGGACAGGCCCGTCAAACTTTAGGTAGCTGTCTGGCCAATCCGGTTCAAGAAAACACAGGGTTTATTGTTTTTTTTCGTGACCATGGCATGAGGCGATGATGCAACGGAAATTCATCACCGTATCCGCTCCGGATACCAGTGGCGGGGGCGAAAGTCGCCGGATCGCGTACTCCAGCTTCGGCGAGCCCGATAATCCGCGCGTCCTGGTCTGCGTGCACGGGGTCTCGCGCCTGTCGCGGGATTTCGACCGGTTGGCCGAGGCCGTCTCCGGGCGCTACCGGGTGATCTGCCCGGACATGACCGGCCGCGGCGACAGCGACCCGCTGCCGCGCGCCGAGGATTACGGCTACGGCGTCTATCTCGCCGACATCAAGGCACTGCTCAGGGACGCCGGCGCCGAAAAGGTGCACTGGGTCGGCACCTCCATGGGCGGCCTGATCGGCATGATGCTGGCGGCCGAGGAAAACTCGCCGATCGAGCGCATGGTCATCAACGACATCGGCCCGGTCATCCCGAAGGACGCGCTGGCGCGCATCGGCACCTATCTCGGCACCGCCGGCAACTTCAAGGACCTCGCCGCCAGCGAAGCGTATCTGCGCGACGTGCATTGCACCTTCGGCCCGCTCGCCGACGACGAATGGACGGAACTGGCGCGCCACAGTTTCAAGCCGGCGCCCGACGGCAAGGGCCTGGTGCTGCATTACGACCCGAAGATTGCCGAGCCGTTCAAGGCCGGTTCCGACAGCGACATCGTACTGTGGAAGATCTGGGACCGTATCAAATGTCCGGTGCTGGTGCTGCGCGGCGCCGAGTCCGATCTGCTTGCCTCCGATACCGCCGCGGAAATGGCGCAGCGCGGCCCCGAGGCCGACATCACCACGCTCGCCGGCATCGGCCACGCGCCGGCGCTGATGAACCCGGCGCAGATCGCCATCGTCCGCGACTGGCTGGCGAACGGCTGATCCGCAACGTATTTTCCCACCTGATTGTACTATGTCGATAGTTATATTTTGGATATTCGGCATGGCAGGCATGCCATGACGGCAGCGAAGCGCTGAAGGGGAGTATCCGCGAGGATGTCACAGGCCCTTGCGACCGCGAACGGCCACGACCTCACCACCACCCACCCGGGCGAGGACCTGGACGATTTCGTCACCTTCTTCATCGCCGACCAGATGTTCGGCATTCCAGTGTTGAAGGCGCAGGACATCCTGCAACCGCAGCATATCGCCTCGATCCCGCTGGCGCCGCCGGAAGTGAGGGGTTCGATCAACCTGCGCGGCCGCATCGTCACCGTCATCGACGTGCGCGTGCGCCTCGGCCTCAAGCCCAAGGCCAAGATCGACACCAGCAAGGGCATGGGCGTCACCGTCGAGCACGGCCACGACCTCTACACCCTGTTGGTCGACCGCATCGGCGACGTGATGGGGCTGTCCGGCGACAACTTCGAGCGCAATCCGGCGACGCTGGATCCGAAATGGCGCGAGTTCTTCATCGGCGTCTATCGCCTGGAGAAGAAGATCCTGGTGGTGCTGGATATCGAGCGGCTGCTCAACCTGCCCCGGTGGGACGGCAAGGACAACGCGCGCGCTGACAAGCGCGACTAACCCTTTTTCAACAGCCTCGCGGCATCGATGGCGTGATAGGTGAGCACGCCGTCTGCACCGGCGCGTTTGAAGCCGGTCAGCATTTCGAGCACGGTCTTGTCGTAATCGAGCCAGTCGTTGACGCCGGCACCCTTGAGCATGGCGTATTCGCCCGAGACGTTATAGGCGAAGGTCGGCATGCCGAAGGCGTCCTTGACCCGCGCGACCACGTCGAGATAGGGCAGGCCCGGCTTGACCATGACCATGTCGGCGCCCTCGGCGATGTCGAGCGCGACCTCGCGCAAGGCCTCGTCGGTGTTGGCCGGGTCCATCTGATAGGTCTTCTTGTCGCCCTTGAGCGCGCCGCCGGAACCGACCGCGTCGCGGAACGGGCCGTAGAAGCCGGAAGCGTACTTCGCCGCGTAGGACATGATCGCGACATCCTGGAAGCCGGCCTCGTCCAAGGCGGCGCGGATGGCGCCGATGCGCCCGTCCATCATGTCGGAAGGCGCGATCACGTCGCAGCCAGCCTCGGCCTGGACCACCGCCTGCTGGCAGAGGATATCGACGGTCTCGTCGTTGAGAACGACGCCGTCCAAGACGATGCCGTCATGGCCGTCGGAGTTGAACGGGTCGAGCGCCACGTCGCAGAGCACGCCGACCTCGAGCCCGCTATCGCGGATTTCGCGCACGGCGCGGCAGACCAGGTTGTCCGGATTGACGGCCTCGCGCGCATCGGGCGTCTTCAGCGCCGGATCGGTGTAGGGGAAGAGGGCGACGCAGGGGATGCCGAGTTCGACGGCGCCGCCGACGGCCTCCGCCAACAGATCGACCGACAAGCGATCGACGCCGGGCATCGAGGCGACCGGCTGGCGCTCGCCCGTGCCGTCGACGACGAACACCGGCCAGATCAGATCGTCGGCGGTGAGCGTGTTCTCGCGCACCATGCGCCGAAGCCACGGCGTACGCCGGTTGCGGCGCATGCGCGTCGTCGGGTAGCAGGCTTCGGGCAGGATCTTGTCGGTCATGGCGAGAGGTTACGCCTTTTCCAGCGCCTGTTCCAGGTCGGCCAGGATGTCGTCGATATGCTCGATACCGATGGAAAGCCGCACGTAACCGGGCGTGACGCCGGCCTGGGCCTGCTCATCCGCCGACAATTGCGAGTGCGTCGTCGTCGCCGGGTGGATGGCGAGCGAACGCGCATCGCCGATGTTGGCAACGTGGTAGAACATCTCGAGCGCGTCGATGAAACGCCGTCCGGCATCCTTGCCGCCCTTGAGCTCGAACCCGACCAGCGCGCCGTGGCCGCCGTTGAGGTAGAAGTCGCGCCGGCGCGCCAGTTCGCCGGACTGCTGGCCCGGATGGATAACGTTGGTCACCTTGGCGTGGCCCTTGAGGTAGTCGGCGACCTTGGTCGCGTTCTCGCAGTGCCGGTCCATGCGCAAGGGCAGCGTCTCCATGCCCTGGATGAACTGGAACGCGTTGAACGGGCTCATGGCGGCGCCGACGTCGCGGAGCAGGATGACGCGCGCGCGGATGATGTAGGCGATCGGCCCCAACGGCTTCACCGCCTGCGTCCAGACCGCGCCGTGGTAGCTGGGGTCGGGCTGGTTGAGGGTTGGGAAACGGTCGCCGCCGGCCTCCCAGTCGAAATTGCCGCCGTCGACGATGAGGCCACCGATCGAGGTGCCGTGGCCGCCGATGTACTTGGTCGTCGAGTACATGACCACCGCCGCGCCATGGTCGAGCGGCCGGCAGATCACCGGCGCCGCCGTGTTGTCCACGATCAACGGTACGCCGAGCGACCGGCCGATGTCGGCAACTTCCTTGATCGGGAAGACGTTGAGCTTCGGGTTGGGCAGGGTTTCGGCGTAGTAGCACCGCGTCTTGGCGTTGGTGGCGCGGCGGAAGTTCTCCGGGTCCGACGGGTCGACGAAGCGGCACTCGACGCCCATGTCCTTGACCGTGTTGGCGAACAGGTTCCAGGTGCCGCCGTAGATATCGGTCGAGGCGACGAAGTTGTCGCCGGCGCGGCAGAGGTTGAGCACGCAGAAGGTCGACGCCGCCTGGCCCGATGCGACCGCGAGCGCGGCGACGCCGCCGTCGAGGGCGGCGACGCGCTTCTCGAGTACGTCGCAGGTCGGGTTCATGATGCGCGAGTAGATGTTGCCCGGTTCCTTCAGCGCGAACAGGTTTTCGGCGTACTGGGTCGAGTCGAACTGATACGACGTCGTCTGGTGGATCGGCACGGCCACGGAGTGGGCGCCGGGGTCGGCGCGGTAGCCGGCGTGCAGCACGATGGTTTCGGGATGCCTGGTCTCGGCCATGTCGTGATCCTTCCCTGGAATTTGCAGTCTTGTTGATCGCGAATGTGCCCGAGCGGGGGCGAAAGTCAATCGGAGGA
>JAYNJY010000282.1:0-4006 GCA_038110665.1 Rhodospirillaceae bacterium
CGAGCGGGACGGCTACTATATCATCCGCAACGTGCTGGACGCCGGGGAAGTGTCGGCGCTGCGCGAGCTGGCGCTGGCCGAGCACGAGAAGGAGCGCGCGCGACGGGGCGGCGCACCATTCCGCTCCATGCTGGCGCCGCACGTCATGCAGATGCCGGAGTTTTTCCGCCTGATGTTCCGCCCGAGCGTGGTTTCGGCGCTACGCGAGATCGCCGGCGACGATATGTACTACGTCTGCAACCTGACCCTGTCGCGCGATACCTGCGGCCTGGTGAAGGGCCGCTTTCTCGGTTTCGAGCGCTACGGCTGGCACGTCGATTCGTCGGAGATGGGCAAGCTCGCGCGGTTCATCCGCCCCGACCACCGGGTGGTGAAGATCGGCATCTTCCTGCAGGACAACACCGACGAATGGGGCGGCGGCATCGACGTGGTGCCCGGCACGCACCGCTTCCCGTTGCGCCTCGACAACGTCAACCTGTCCTACAAGTTCAAGACGCTGCGCGACCAGATCGGCATCCTGACCCGCTCCATCCGCGCGCCGATCCGCGCCGGCGACGCGCTGGTGCACGACTGCAACGTCCAGCACCGCGGCACCGTGCCGCAGAAGCTGATCGGCAACGTCACCGAGGCGGAATGCCGCGACGGCGGTTTTCACGACGTGCCTTACGAACATTCGAAACTGGTCATGCGCTGGGACATCGGCCGCGGCGACGACGTGCAACGGTTCTTCGAGCACTGCGTCGAGCGCGGCTGCAAGGAGGCCGAGCGCGGCAACTACAGCGTCTATTCGGCCATGGCCAGCATGCCCGAAACCAAGTTCCATCCGAAGTTCCGGCGCCTCGCCGAGGAAGCCGGGGTCGACATCCTCGCCCCCGACACCGAGACCGCCGAGCGGGTCACCCAGCTGACCAAGGACCATCCCTCGATGAACCTGGCGCACCTGCAGTAGCAGCCAGCAAGGAGCGCCCGACCCGCCCGCCGCATCGCGATCGATGCGGCGCCTCGGCGATGACTTCCTAGACCTGCCTTCCTGACATGAAAGACAACATCCTCAAGCTTCTCGGCTCGGTGCTGCTGGTCACCAGCAAGGTCCGGCTGACCACCCTGCTCGGCCTGATGGTGCTCGGCGCCTGCCTGGAAACAATGGGCGTCGGCCTGTTCCTGCCGCTGTTCGCCGCGATTTCGGATTCGGGCAGCCTACTGGAAAAGCTGCCCGCCTCGCTGCGGCCGCTGCTGACCAGTGCGGACACGGGCGCGCTCTCGGTCGAGCGGATCTTCCTGATCATCTGCATCGTGTTCCTGGCCAAGAACATCACCGCCATTGCCGTCGCCTATTACCAGTCGCGGGTGATCTTCTATTCGCAAGCCGAAATGCAGGCCGGGCTGGTCGACCACTACATCCGCAAAAGCTACGAGTTTCACCTGACCCGCAACAGCACCAACCTGATCCGCAATGTCCTCGACTCGGTACCCGAGACGTTCTCGGCGATGATGCACCTTTCGGGTCTGATGCTGGAAATCCTCCAGGTCGTGGCCCTGGCGGCGCTGCTGATGGCGACCAACTTCTCCACCACCGCCATCGTCGCCGCCGTCGTCGTCACCGGCACCGCATCGATCCTGTTCGCCATGCGCAAGGTCAACGAACGCATGGGCGCCGAGCATCACCAAATCCGCCAGCGCGTGCTGCAGCAGGCGACCCAGGGGCTCGGCGCAATCAAGGAGATTTCCGTGTTCGGCCGCCAGGACGTGATCACCGCCAACATCGGCCGCCTATTCAACCGCCGCGCCCAGCTCGACACGCTGCGCGAGACCCTGCATTTCATCCCGCGCTCGATCCTGGAAATCCTGTTCATCGTCACCGTTGTCGGCGTCGCCGTGCTGGCTTTGCGTTCCGGCGTCTCGCAGTCCGAACTGATCCCGCATCTCGGCCTGTTCGCCGTCGCCGCGATCCGCATGCTGCCGTCGGCCAACCGTATCGTGCTGCACCTGAACGGGCTGCGTTACGCCAAGGCGCCGATCGAAACCGTCTACGACGATCTGCGTGATTTTCGCAAGCCGTCCAAGGACGGCGCGGCGCAAACGCCGCCGTTCCCCTTCGCCGACAGCCTCGCGCTCGATGGTGTCGCCTACAAGTACCCGGCCAGCGACGACTGGGTGCTGCGCGACGTCTCGCTCGGGATCAAACGCGGCGAAACCATCGGCCTGGTCGGGCCTTCTGGCGCCGGCAAGAGCACCATCGTCGAAACCATCATCGGCGTGCTCACGCCGGGACGCGGGCAGGTGTTGGTCGACGGCAGGCCGATCACCGACAACATCCGCGGCTGGCAGGACCAGCTCGGCTTCGTGCCGCAGGAAACATTCATGTTCGACGACACGGTGCGCGCCAACATCGCCTTCGGCGAAGCGCCGGAGCGCAACGACGAGGCGCGCATCCTGAACGCCGTCCGCCTGGCCGGACTGGAGGACGTGATTGCCGCCATGCCCGATGGGCTCGACACGGTGATCGGCGAGCGCGGTACGCGGCTGTCCGGCGGGCAGCGCCAGCGCGTCGGCATCGCGCGCGCGCTCTACAACGACCCCGAGGTGCTGGTCCTCGACGAGGCGACGTCTTCGCTCGACAGCGAGACCGAAAGCGCGATCACCGAGGCGATCCGCTCGCTGCACGGTAAAAAGACCATCATCATCATCGCACACCGGCTGAGCACGGTGCGCCACTGCGACACGCTGTTCTTCGTACAGGGCGGCCGGGTGGTGAGCGAGGGGCCGTTCGAGGAGCTCTGCGCCCGCAGCCCCGAGTTCCGGCACCTGGTCGAGCTTTCCGCGCTGTGAACCCAACGCCCGCGAAACGTCGAACCGGATCGAAACCGAATGCGTGAACAGGACATCCGCCCCGCCGACCTGCTCGAGGAATACCTGCGTCTGAGCGCCGAGGATGCCGCCGCCTTCTTCGCCGCGCGCGAGCGCTTCGTCCACCGCGCCTGCCCCGGCTGCGGCGCCGGCGCGGCCAGGCATGCGTTTTCAAAGAACGGCTTCGATCTGGTCCGCTGCGGCGAATGCGACACGCTCTACGCCAATCCGATCCCGGACGATGGCGCCTTCGCCAAGTTCTATCGCGGCAGTCCGTCACAGCGCTACTGGGCGGAAGTGTTCTTTCCCGCCGTCGCCGAGGCCCGGCGCGAGCGCATCTTCCGGCGCCGGGTCGAGCAGCTCAAGGACATGCTGGCACCGGCCACGGACGCCTGCGAGACAGTCATCGACGTCGGCGCCGGCGCCGGCATCTTCCTCGAGGAATGCCGCTCGCTCGGCTTAGGCCGTCGCCACGTCGCGGTCGAGCCGAGCGTCGAACTCGCCGCCACCTGCCGCGGCAAGGGCTTCGAGACCGCCGAGGGCATGGTCGAGGACATCATCGCCGACGGCGCGCTTGCGGGCAGCGCCGACCTCGTCACCTGCTTCGAGGTGATCGAGCACGTCGCCTCGCCGGCCCGGCTGCTTTCCGACCTGGCCGCGCTCTGCCGACCCGGCGGCACCATCCTGGCGACCGGGCTCTGCGGCACCGGCTTCGATATCCTGGTGCTCGGCCAGCGCGCCAACGCGGTATCGCCGCCGCACCACATCAACTTCCTGAGCCGCACCGGGGCGCTGGCCTTGATGCGGCGCTCGGGCCTCGCGGACGCGGTGTTCCGTACGCCGGGCCAGCTCGACGTCGACATCGTCGCCAACACACTGGCGCGCGACGGCGAGACCCTCGACGATCCATTCCTCGCCCACTTGATGGCCGCCGACGATACGGTCAAATCGGCATTCCAGTCGTTCCTGGCCGAGAACGGTCTCTCGTCGCACATGTGGCTGATCGCCCGGAAAGGGGCCTGACGCTCTGGCCCGCTCGGTCGTGCTGCGTAGCTCGCTTGATGCCGGTCCGGCGCCGGCGACCGGGAGCTGGGTTTCGATCGGTCCGGCCCCGGCCGCGCTCGCACCGGAGCGGCGCTTGGCCGGCCTCGGCGAAAGC
>JAYNJY010000283.1:0-3980 GCA_038110665.1 Rhodospirillaceae bacterium
CGCCGACGCCCTCGCCGATCATGTCTCCGAGTATCTCGCCGCCGGCATGAACGAATGCGTGACCAAGCCGATCAACCGCGCCGAACTGGTCGCCGCCATCGACCAGGTCATGGGCGAGACGATCCACGAGCCCAAGGCGGTCGCCGCCATGACCCTTCCGCTGCCGGAGGCGCCCTCGGAAAATGCCGGGGAACCGGAACCGTCCGAGCCCTCGGCGGAAGTTCTGGATTTCCTCAGTCAGCTAGACGATCTTGCAAACTCGACGAAATAGGGGGGCGCCATGACCGAGACCTACGTGATCCACGCCATCAAGTACGCGCACCATCCGCGCACGGGCGCGGCCAACTTCGTCGATGCCGGCGACCAGCACGACACGCCGATGCCGCTCGACTATTTCGTCTGGGTGGCGATCTCGAAATCGCGCACCTTCGTCATCGACACCGGCTTCAGCGCCGAAGCCGCCAAGGCGCGTGGCCGGCAGTTCCTGCGTTGCCCGGCCGAGGGCCTGAAGCTGGTCGGCGTCGATCCCGAAACGGTCGCCGACGTCATCATCACGCACCTACATTACGACCACGTCGGCAAATTTACGCTGTTCCCGAATGCGCGCTACCACCTGCAGGACCGCGAGATGGCCTTCGCCACCGGCCGCCACATGGCCGAGCCCTTCTTCTCGCACGCCTTCAGCGTCGACGACGTGGTCGGCATGGTGCGCCAGGTCTATGGCGGGAGGGTCAGGTTCCATAACGGCGACGCCGAACTGGCGCCGGGCCTCTCCGTGCACCACATCGGCGGCCACACCGACGGCCTCCAGTCCGTGCGGGTGATGACGGAACGCGGCTGGGTCGTGCTCGCCTCCGACGCGAGCCACCTCTACGCCAACATGGAACGCAGGAGTCCGTTCCCGATTGTCTTCAACGCCGGCGACATGCTCGACGGTTTCCGCAAGCTGCGCGAGCTGGCCGACGGCCCCGACCATGTTGTCCCCGGCCACGACCCTTTGGTGATGGAACGCTATCCGGCGTCGTCGCCGGAACTGGAAGGCATCGCCGTCCGGCTCGACCTGCCGCCGAAAGCCTAGACGAATTCCGCCGCGCTCGGATGCAGCGCCGGCCGGAAACCGGCGGCGGCGACGCGGCAGATCGTGGGCGGCGTCAGCGCCAGCACGCCCATCCGCGCGGGCCGTGACCATGCGGCCATGTATCCGTTTGGCGCACAGGCGAGCAGCTTCCCGCCCAGCACAAGGTAAGGCGTCGTCGGATCGTCGTTCAGCAGCGCGAAGGCACCGTCCGGCAGGCTCGCCAGTTCGCAGGCGTGTCGGCGCTGTTCGAAGCGGTACGCGATAGCACGCTCGTCGTGCAGGCGCGCATCCAATTCGGTGGCCGAGGTTTTGACGGCGCCGAGCACGTCCATCCAGATCGTCTTGAAGGTCCGGTAGTCGCCATGGCGGCATTCGCCGCAGGGCCGGTGGCCGGCGGCCAGGGCGACCGCCTCGTCGAGGAAGAACAGTTCCGTGTACCGCCCCGGCGTCATCGCCTGGCGTCGGCGGCCCTTGAATTCGAGCCGGCAGGCGACCCAATTCTTGTGCGCCCAGCGCTTGCGTCCGACGGTGCGGTTTTCGTCGTGCAGCCGCCCACGATTGCCCATCATGGTGCCGCGCGCCGCCGTGGCGATGATTTGCCCGTCCGGCGTGGCGCGGTTCTGCAGGGTCACCCTTGGGCGGCTCCGCCCGGCACGGCGACGTTGTCGATCAAGCGTGTGCGCCCGATCCATGCAGCGGCTAGCACACGTGCCGCGCCACCGCCGGAGCCGACCGGCGCCAGTGTGGCGGCGTCGCGCACGGCGACGTAGTCGACCTTGGTGAAACCCGCATCGAGCAGCGCATCTGCCGCCGGCGATGCGGCGGTGGCATCGCCTTTGGCGGCGGCATCGGCGACCCGCGTGATGGTGGCGAAGAGCGCCGGTGCCGCCCGGCGCCCGGTTTCGTCGAGGTAGCGGTTCCGCGACGACATGGCGAGGCCGTCGGCCTCGCGCACCGTCGGCACGCCGACGATCTCGACCGAAATGTCGAGGTCGCGCACCAGTTTCTTGACGACGCAAAGCTGCTGGTAGTCCTTCTCGCCGAACATGGCGACGTCGGGCAGCGACTGCAGCAACAGCTTGGTCACCACGGTAGCGACGCCGGCGAAGAAGTGCGGGCGGAACTCGCCCTCGAGGACGCGGCCGAGTTCCCCAACCAGGACTTGCGTCGAGTGGCCGGGCGGGTAGATCTCGTGCGCCGGCGGCGCGAACAGGAGCGCCGTGCCGGCGGCCTCGAAGCGCGTCGCGTCGGCCGCCTCGTCGCGCGGGTAGGCGGCGAAGTCCTCGCTCGGCGAGAACTGGGTCGGGTTGACGAACAGCGTCGCCACCACCTCGTCGGCACGCTCGGCCGCCTCGGTGACCAGCAACAGGTGTCCGGCGTGCAGCCCGCCCATGGTCGGCACCAGGCCGATGCGCCGGCCGCGCCGGCGCCACTCGGCGACGCGCGTGCGCAATTCCGGGATGGTGCGGACGATCTCCATGGCGACGTTCAACCGGCCTTCTTGGCGACGCCGAAGCAGTGTTCCAGGCCCGGGAACGCGCGCGCGCGCACCTCGGCGCCGTAGGCTTCGGCGGCGGCGTCGAGCGCGGCGCCGAGGTCGGCGTAACGCTTGACGAACTTCGGCGTGAAATCGGCGAACAGCCCGACCATGTCGTCGGTAACTAGGATCTGGCCGTCGCAGGCGGGCGAGGCGCCGAGTCCGATGGTCGGCACGGCGACGCGCTCGGTGATAGCCCGGGCGACGGCCTCGACGGTGCCCTCGATGACCAGCGCAAAGGCACCGGCTTCGGCGATCGCCTCGGCGTCGGCGATGACCTTCTTGGCGCCCTCGTCGTCCTTGCCCTGGATCTTGAAGCCGCCGCGATGCTCGGCCTTCTGCGGCAGCAGCCCGACATGGCCGAGCACCGGCACGCCGGCGTCGACGATGGCCTTGACCGTCTGCGCCATCTCGATGCCGCCTTCCAGCTTCACCGCCTGGCAGCCGGTCTCGGCGACGACGCGCGCCGCCGACGCGATCGCCTGGTAGTGCGACGTTTCGTAGCTGCCGTGCGGCAGGTCGACGACGACGCAGGCGCGGCTGGTGCCGCGCATCACCGCCTGGCCGTGCGCGATCATCATGTCGAGCGAGACACCGCGCGTCGTCTCGAGCCCGTAGATCACCATGGCGAGCGAGTCGCCGACCAAAAGCAGGTCGCAATGGCGGTCGAGCACCTTGGCCACCGGCGTGGTGTAGGCGGTCAGACATGCCAGCGGCCGGCCGCCCTTGGCGGCGCGGATCGCCTGCGTGCTCAGGCGTTCGGGCGCGACGGTCGTCTCCATTTTCCCCTCCACGGCGCGCCGGTCCGGGCGGTCCCGCGCCGGCGCCGTCAACATGGAAGCGGAAAAACTAGCGCATTATTGTGCACCGCACAACGGTTGCTGAGCGGCTTAGTGGCGATCGCGGTCCCGCCGCCGCGCGCGCATCCGGCCGCGGAAGGCCCAATAGAGCACGCCTACGAACAACGCCACCATGACGACGACGGCGTGTTCACGGAACAGCGCGATCAGGGGATGGTCCATGACGGACATTATGCCACGGATAACCACCGCCACCTTATTATAAAGGTATCCACTTGGCACCGCGCGGCCGTTACACTGGCCGGCGTGAAACGCACGCTTCTCCTCCTTTCGCTGATGCTGCCGGTATGCCTCGCCGGCTGCCTGCCGGCGACGCCGCCGGCAACCTCCGGCGCCGGTGCCCGGCACATGGTCAGTGTCGCCAATCCGCTCGCCGCCGCGGCCGCGCTGCAGGTGCTGAACGGCGGCGGCAGCGCCGTCGACGCCGCCGTCGCCGCGCAGATGGTGCTCACCCTGGTCGAGCCGCAGTCGTCGGGCATCGGCGGCGGCGCCTTCATGCTGCATT
>JAYNJY010000284.1:0-3969 GCA_038110665.1 Rhodospirillaceae bacterium
GGCCATCAGTTTGGACGAGGCGTTCGAAGCGAAGCTGACCGGCTTGGCGGCATCGCGTGAAATCTCTCTGATCAACTATTTGAATTCGTCGCGCGAAGACATGCGAGCCCAGGTGCAAAATCCTCGCATGATCGAAGCACTCGAGGCGTTCAAGGCGGGCTGGGTGGGGCTCGACGGCAATCGGAAGGATGTGCTGCAGAAGGCTTACATCACCGACAATCCAAATAAGACGGGTGAGAAGCACAATCTCGATGCAGCGCCGGCGACCAACGTCTACAACGCCGCGCACGCCAAGTTTCATCCATGGGTTCGTAAATTCCTCGAGGAACGAGGTTACGACGATATCTTCCTATTCGCGCCGGACGGCAGCGTCGTTTACACCGTGTTAAAGGAACTCGACTACGCCACCAACGTCGTCGATGGCGAATGGAAAGGCACCGATCTTGGCAACGCTTTCCGCAACGCCCGCGACGGCAAGGCCGACCAGGAGCATTTCTTCGATTTCAAGCCCTATGCCCCTAGCAACAATGCGCCCGCGGCGTTTCTGTCAATGCCCATGTATGATGCCGCCGGGAAGCTTGCCGGCGTACTCGCGTTCCAGATGCCGATCGATCGTATCAACAAGGTTATGCAAGTGTCCGAAGGCATGGGTAAGACCGGCGAAACCTACCTCGTCGGCACCGACCTGCTCATGCGATCCGACAGCCGTTTCTCGAAGGATTCGACTATCCTCAAAACCAAGGTCGACACCCAGCAGGCGCGCGACGGTATCGCCGGTAAGAAAGGTGCTATCATTGGTAAGGACTACCGCGGTAAGGACGTGATCACGGCGTTTCGTCCCGCCACTTTCCTTGGCTCGAAGTTTGCCGTGATCGCAGAAGTCGACCTTGATGAGATCGAAGCGCCGATCGCGCAATTGCGGGTATTCATGCTGATCACATTGGTGTTCGTGATCGCCGGTTCCGTCACCGCAGGCATATTCATGGCGCGCACCATCACGACGCCGATCGGTCATATCCGCGAGGCCATCGACCGGGTCGCGGGTGGTGAGTTCTCGGCCGAGATCCCGGGCACCGAACGGGGTGACGAGATTGGCACCATGGCCAAGTCACTCGTCCGCATACGTGATGATGCGGCAAAGGCCGGTGAGTTGGCGATCATGGTCGACACCATGGCGATCAACGTCTTGACCAGCGATCCGAATACGTTCGCGATCAATTACGCGAATACGACCAGTGTCGAAACGCTGCGGCAACTCGAGCATTTGTTGCCGGTCAAGGCCGATGCGATCGTCGGCACCAACATCGATGTCTTCCACAAGGATCCGAAGCATCAACGCCGCATTCTCGCCGATCCCGCCAACCTGCCCTATACCGCGAAGATCCGGGTCGGTCCCGAACATCTCGATCTCAAGGTTACCGCGGTCATCGACAAGACCGGTCACTACATCGGCCCGATGTTGACTTGGCAGGTGGTCACCCGCCAAGCCGAGATGGCAGACAACTTCGAACGGAGCGTCGGCAAGGTGGTCGAGGGCATTTCGACGGCTGCGGCCGAGATGAAGTCCCAGGCCGCGGCCATGGCGGCATCCGCCGACCAGACCAACGAACTCGCGACGTCGGTGGCGGTGGCGGCGGAAGAGGCGACGGTCAACGTCCAGGCCGTCTCCGCGGCGGCGGAGAAATTGACCAGTTCGATCTCCGAGATCAGCTGCCAGGTTTCCGCCTCCACCGAGATCACGCAGCGCGCGACCGTGCAGGCCGAGCGTACCGACGAGCAGATCCAAGGGCTCGCCGAGGCTGCAAACCGCATCGGCGAGGTCGTCAGCCTGATCACCGATATCGCCGAGCAGAACAACCTGCTGGCGCTGAATGCGACCATTGAGGCGGCGCGCGCCGGCGAGGCCGGAAAAGGCTTCGCGGTGGTCGCTTCCGAGGTCAAGAACCTCGCCAACCAGACGGCGCGAGGGCGACCGAGGAAATTGGCACACAGGTCGGCGGTATTCAGGACGCCACGCGAAACGCGGTTCGAGCGATCCGCGAGATCAGTGGCGTGATCGCGGAGATCAACCAGACCAGTGCGACCGTGGCCGCGGCCGTGGAAGAGCAGGGTGCGGCAACCCAGGAGATCGCGCGCAACGTCGAGCAGGCAGCACAGGCTACGTCCACGGTCGCGGAGAGCATCACGTCGGTCAGTCAGGCCGCGGCGACGTCGGGCGAGGCGGCGCAACAAATTCTGAGTGCATCCGAGAACCTGGGCACGCAATCGGCCGAACTCGATACCGAGGTCGAGCGGTTCCTGACCGAAGTTCGCCAGAGCTGAATTGGTGAATAAGCAACCCGGCGACGCGGTCAGCGATCCGCCAATCGTTGTTCCATCGCCGCCGCGACGGCGTCGTTGTCGGCGCCGCTGAGTTTTCTGAGGCCGGCGATGGCGCCCGCGGCGTCCTCACGCTTGCGGTTCTGGCTCATCTTCCATTTGGCTTCGATGCGTTCGATCGGCATTTCGAAGGCGACGACGCCCTTGGTCATGCCGCGCATGAGCGCCGGATCGGATTTCGCCATCGACCAGTTGCCGGTCGCGTCCGATTCGTAGGTGCCAACGAGCCGCGCCAGCAGCTCCAGCACCGCGTCGGTGTCCTCGATGACCTGGGGCCGGCCGTAGACGTGCACGGCGGCGTAGTTCCAGGTCGGCACCATGTTGGCGCTCTCGTACCAGGAGGGCGAAATGTAGGCGTGCGGGCCCGAGAACACGGCGAGCGCCTCGGCCTCGCCGTCGAACGACTTCCAGTGGTCGTTGGCGCGCGCGACATGGCCGAGCAGCTTTCCCGGGCGGCCACCCGTGTCGTCGAGCAGCAACGGCAGGTGCGTCGCCACCGGGCGCCCATCCACCGACGTGACCAGGGCGGCGAAACTAGCGGCGCGCATGAGGGCGGCGATCTCGGCCGGATCGGCCTCGGCGAAGGTGTTCGGAACGTATATGTCGGCGTCTCCGCGGTTGCAGGAACGGCGGCAGACTATGGCAGGCATGGCCCTTTCAAAAGGTCCATTATCAAGAAATAAAGGGGGCCACTTGTTCGTTCATTCGCCCTTAAACTCGGGCGTGCGCTTTTCCATGAAGGCACGGATACCTTCTTCGCCGTCGGCGCTCTTGTTGATCGCCTCGACCTGGGCGCGGGCGATGCCGGCGCGCTCCGACGGTCCCTTCGCGATGGTTTCGCCGACGAAACGCTTGAGCATGCGCGACGGTAACGGCGCCTGGGCGGCGATGCGCGTGGCGTAGTCCAAGGCCGCGTCCATGAGGTCGCTGGCGGCGACCAGTTTGTTGACATAACCGACCTCGTAGGCGCGCGCCGCGGTGATGGCGTCGCCGGTGAGCAGCAGTTCCATGGCGATCTTGTGCGGGATGCGCGCCGCCATGGTCGAAATCAGGCCGCCGGAGAAACCGATCTTCACTTCCGGATAGGAGAACATGGCGTCGTCCGTGGCGACGACGATGTCGGCCATGGTGGTCAGCACCATGCCGCCGCCGACGCACCAGCCCTGCACGGCCGCGACGACGGGCTTGTCGACCGGCACGCCGACGCTTGGAATGCCGCGATAGAGATCGTGCGGGATCGCCTTCAAATCCGCGCCGGCCGAGAACGCCCGGCCTTCGCCACGGAGCAGGGCGACGCGCGCCTCGTCGTCGGCCATGAAGCGCTGCCATGCCTCTTCCAGCCCGGCGACGATATCGGCGTCGAGCCGGTTCAGGCGGTCGGGCCGGTTCATGGCGATGACCGCGATGCGGTCGGCCGAGGCGTAGGTGACGGCGTCGCTCATCTTATGGGGAAGGGCGGTTGGTTCTGGCTCACATGCGCCGGAACAGCGCTTCCTTGATGGCGCCGATGGCCTTGCCCGGGTTCAGGCTCTTCGGGCAGGTGTTGGTGCAGTTCATGATGGTGTGGCAGCGATAGAGCCGGAACGGATC
>JAYNJY010000285.1:0-3964 GCA_038110665.1 Rhodospirillaceae bacterium
GCCATTAGCCGCGTGTCCCGCTCGCGTCTCTCCTCTTACCTTGATGTCCTTTAGCGAGAGTGTGCCGCCGACCTTGATTCCATCAAGGGCAAGCGCAATGATGTTTGGATTGTCGAAAGTGCCGCCGTCGCAGGCGAGGTCGTGATTAATATCAGCACGCACAAGCCGCGTTACGCCACTGATCTTGGTATGTCGCAGGAACAACGTGCCCCCGATCTCAATACCATCGGCACAAAATGTATTCTTGTCTTGATTGTCGAAGGTGGCATTTGATCCCGAGACGTCACCCCCGATCTTGGCGCCGAGAAGCCTCACCGTGCCCAATGCGGTTGCGGCTTGAAAAACAAGATCGCCAGCCAGATTGGCCCCATCGGCGCTGAATGCGTCGTCGGCAGGGTTGTCGAAGGTCGCCCCGGAGGATTCCAAATTGCCTTCGACATGGGCGCCAAGGAATCGTACTTCGCCGGAAACGGTGGTGCCTTTTAGGGTCAAATTTCCCTTTACCCTAAGGCGGTCGCCTTCAATGCCGTTGAGCATGCAATCGGTTAGACCGAGAATGTGTGTCTCGGCGTCACGCAGAACGAGTTCTTCAGTAAGCGCACAATGGTAAAGCCAAAACGGTCGGGGCAGTGTTACCGCCTCAAAATCCAGCTGGCCGAGGACTTCGGCCCCATTCAACCGAACGCCTTTTTCATGGACGCCGTAGTCATCCGGCCGGAGGCAGATGTCGCGCAGGAACGTTGCGCGGATGGTCTTGTCTTTGAGTTTGGAAACATTGGCGATGGTCCCCTTGCGGGCACCCGCCAGCAGGCGCTTCTCGGCGGCATTGCGTGGTTTCATCTGCGGCATCGCTGTTCCACGGGCATGGTTTTCTTAAATACACCTTAAGCGCGAGCCGGTCCAGTGGGGTGCTGATAGGTTGTTGGCGAGGCAGCCGCTGTGCCGTGCGCCGCCGCCTCCCTTGCCCGCGCCGAATCCGCCGCTATACTGCGCGCCCTTCCGGCCCCGACATGATTCACGGCCGAGATTCAGGAGTGCTTTCCCTTGACCAGCACAGCTTACGACGTCCTCGGCATCGGCAACGCCATCGTCGACATCCTCGCCCATGCCGAAGACGATTTCCTGAAAGCGCAAGGGCTCGACAAGGGCGCCATGGCGCTGGTCGACGCCGAGCGGTCGGCCGAACTTTATGCCAAGGTCGGCCCGGCGGTCGAATGCTCGGGCGGTTCCGCCGCCAACACCATCGCCGGCATCGCGTCGCTGGGCGGCCGCGCCGCCTTCATCGGCAAGGTCGCCGACGACCAGTTGGGCGGCGTCTTCCGCCATGACATCACCGCCCTCGGCGTCGCCTTCACGACGCCGCCGGCGACCGACGGCACGCCGACCGCGACCAGCCTGGTGCTGGTCTCGCCGGACGCCGAGCGCACCATGCAGACCTACTTGGGCGCCTGTGTCGGCCTAACGCCCGAGGACATCGACGAGGCGATGGTCGGCGCCGCCGCCGTCACCTACCTCGAGGGCTATCTCTGGGATCCGCCGGCGGCCAAAGAAGCGTTCCGCAAGGCCGCCGCCGTCGCCCACACCAAGGGCCGCAAGGTGTCGTTGAGTTTGTCGGACGCGTTTTGCGTCAAGCGCCACCGCGCCGACTTCCTCAAACTGATTTCCGGCCACGTCGACATCCTGTTCGCCAACGAGGACGAGATCACCTCGCTCTACCAGGTCAACGAGTTCGACGCCGCGCTGCAGGCGGTGCGCGGCCACTGCGACATCGTCGCGCTGACACGCGGGCCCAAAGGCTCCGTCGTACTCTCAGGTGACGAAGTGCATGTGGTCGACGCCGACCCGGTGGCGCGCCTGGTCGACACCACCGGCGCCGGCGACGCCTATGCCGCCGGCTTCCTCTACGGCCTTTCCAAGGGCGACGATTTGGCGCGATGCGCGCATATCGGCAACGTCGCCGCCGGCGAGGTCATCCAGCGCCTGGGTGCGCGGCCCGACCGGCCCTTGAAGGAACTGGTCGCCGCCAAGCTCGGCACCACCTGATTTCCCAATTTCCCCCGACATATTCCTAGGACCTATATGCAGCTCCGCAACATCGCCATCATCGCCCACGTCGACCACGGCAAGACCACGCTGGTCGACGTATTGCTGCGCCAATCGGGCGCCTTCCGTGAGAACCAGCAGGTCGCCGAACGCGCCATGGACTCGAACGAGCTCGAGCGCGAACGCGGCATCACCATCCTCGCCAAGTGCACCTCGGTCGCCTGGAAGGACACCCGCATCAACATCGTCGACACGCCCGGCCACGCCGACTTCGGCGGCGAGGTCGAGCGCATCCTCGGCATGGTCGACGGCGTACTGTTGCTGGTCGACGCCGCCGAGGGCCCGATGCCGCAGACCAAGTTCGTCACCGCCAAGGCGCTGAAGCTCGGCCTTCGCCCGATCGTCGTCATCAACAAGGTCGACAAGCCCGAGTCGCGCCCCTACGAGGTCCAGAACGAGGTATTCGACCTGTTCGCGGCGCTCGAGGCCGACGAGCGCCAGCTCGACTTCCCGACCATCTTCGCCTCGGCCAAGCAGGGCTGGGCCGCGACCGAACCCGACGCGGGCAAGCCCGACGGCGGCATGGACATCATCTTCGAGACCGTCATCCGCCACGTGCCGGCGCCGCTCGAAGGCGAGGCCGCCGACCCGAAGGCGCCGTTCTCCATGCTGGTGACGACGCTCGAGGCCGATCCCTATCTCGGCCGCGTCTTGAGCGGGCGGATCGAGACCGGCTCGATCCGGCCGAACATGACGCTGAAGGCGCTCGATCGCGGCGGCGAGGTGCTGGAGACGACGCGCGTCACCAAGCTGCTCGGCTTCCGCGGTCTCAAGCGCGATACCATCGACGAGGCCCATGCTGGCGACATTGTCGCCGTTGCCGGCTTCACCGAGGCGACCGTCGCCGACACGCTCTGCGACCCCGAGGTCGAGGATGCGCTCGCCGCCGACCCGGTCGACCCGCCGACGCTGGCGATGACCTTCGCCATCAACGATTCGCCGCTCGCTGGCAACGACGGCGCCAAGGTGACGTCGCGCGTCATCCGCGACCGGCTGATGCGCGAGGCCGAGGGCAACGTCGCTATCCGCGTCACCGAGACCGCCGACAAGGACGCCTTCGAGGTCGCCGGCCGCGGCGAGTTGCAGCTGGGCGTCTTGATCGAGCAGATGCGGCGCGAGGGCTTCGAGCTTTCGATCTCGCGTCCGCGCGTGCTGATGCGCGAGGCCGAAGGTGTCCGCGAGGAGCCGATGGAGGAAGTGCAGATCGACGTCGACGAGGAGTTCTCCGGCATCGTCGTCGAGGCCATGAGCGTGCGCAAGGGCCGCATGGCCGACATGCGGCCGTCCGGCGGCGGCAAGGTGCGTATCACCTTCATCGCGCCAGCGCGCGGCCTGATCGGCTATCACGGCGAGTTCCTGACCGAGACGCGCGGCACCGGCGTGATGAGCCGCATCTTCCACGGCTACGCACCGCATCTGGGTCCGATCCCAGGCCGCCGCAACGGCGTGCTGATCTCCAACGCGTCGGGCAAGACCGTCGCCTATGGCCTGGCCGGGCTCGAGGGCAGGGGGCCGTTGTTTATCGGTTCCGGCATCGAGGTCTACGAGGGTATGATCATCGGCGAACACAGCCGCGGCAACGACCTCGAGGTCAACCCGATGAAGGCGAAGCAGCTGACCAACTTCCGCGCTTCCGGCACTGACGAGGCGATCCGCCTGACGCCGCCCCGGCGCATGAGCCTGGAGCAGGCCATCGCCTACATCCAGGACGACGAACTGGTCGAGGTCACGCCGAAGCACATCCGGCTCAGAAAGCTGCATCTCGACCCGCACGAGCGCAAGCGCGCCCAGCGCCTGGCCGAGGCAGGCTGAGCGGCGGCATGGCGGAGGGCGCGAGCGACGGACTCCGGGCGGCGGAACC
>JAYNJY010000286.1:0-893 GCA_038110665.1 Rhodospirillaceae bacterium
TCGCCGACGAATGGATCGGCATCCGCCCGGGCACCGATGGGCTTTTCGTCATGTCGATGATCCGCGAACTCCTGCTGACCGGCCGCATCGACGAGGAATACCTGGTCCGCTACACCAACGTGCACTGGCTGGTGGTCAACAATCCGGATGGCGCCGGCCATGGCCTCTACGTGCGCGACAAAAAGGGCATGGCGCAGTGCTGGGACGGCCAAAGCCAAGCCCTGGCGCCGGTTTCCGACGTCAATGCCAAACCGATCCTCTCGGGCGAGGTCACGCTGCCGGACGGTCGCAAGGCGGTACCGTCGTTCCAGGTCATGGTCGAACACTTCACGGATGAGCAGTACGCCCCGGAAGCGGTCGCGGCCAAGACCGGCATCGCCGCCGCCGACATCCGCCGCATCGCGCATGAACTCGCCGACGTCGCCTTCGAGCAGTCGATCGAGCTCGACATCGAATGGACCGACAGCTTCGGGCGCAAGCACGCTACGAAGCTTCGTCACTACGTGCATGGGTTAGCGTTCGTCTTTCCACTGATCGTGACGCTGGCGCTCAGCGCCGGAAGTTCGCCGGTAAACACCGTTTTCTCCGTTCTCGCTGCCATCAGCGCCGCCATCGGCATTGGCATCGAACGATGGCTTTTTTTCGCCGAAGCGAAACACGTCATAACGCTCTATTACGGCGCCAAGAGCGCCTGATTTGGATGGAGCATCGCGTTGCCTAGTCACGAATACCAAGTTCCGCTGCCGCTGCACCGCGGGTTGACCGGTGATGCCATGCCCGCGGATTTCGGCTCGCCAGCGGAAGAGATCGACGCCTGCCGAAATTCGGCCGCGTTGTTTGATTACTCCTTCCTTTTACGGCTCCGTGTCGACGGACCCGACGCCGTCGACGCC
>JAYNJY010000286.1:903-3962 GCA_038110665.1 Rhodospirillaceae bacterium
GCACATTCCAATGGTTTCCACACCTGCCGCGCGATCCACATCCTGCAACTGCTGCTAGGCACCATCGACGTGCCCGGTGGTATGCGTTTCAAGCCGCCCTATCCGAAGGCATTGAACTCGCTGCCGAAACCGACCGGCGGCATCCAACAGATCAAGCCGAACACGCCCTTGGCCGGCCCGCACTTAGGGTTCCCGATGGCGCCAGAGGAACTCCTGGTCGACACCGACGGCAAGGCGCAGCGGATCGACAAGGCGTTCTCCTGGGAGGCGCCGCTCGCCACCCACGGCCTCATGCACATGGTCATCACCAACGCCTGGAAGGGTGATCCGTACCCGATCGATACGCTGTTCATGTACATGGCCAACATGGCCTGGAACTCGACCATGAACACGTCGCGGGTCATGGACATGTTGACCGACACCGATCCAGAGACCGGCAAGTACAAGATTCCGCACATCATCTATTCGGACGCGTTCTATTCGGAGATGGTGCCTTATGCCGACTTGATCCTGCCGGACACGACCTATCTCGAGCGCTGGGACTGCATTTCGCTCCTGGACCGGCCGATCAGCCATGCCTACTCGGCCGCCGACGCGATCCGCCACCCGGTCGTCGAACCCGACCGCGACGTGCGCTGCTTCCAGGAAGTGCTGCTCGATCTGGGCGCCAGACTCGGTCTCGCCGGCATGATGAACAACGACGGCAGCCCCAAATACCCGGGCGGCTACGCCGACTACATCGTCAATCACGAACGCCGGCCCGGTCTTGGCCCCCTGGCCGGCTGGCGCGGCGCCGACGGCAACGGCAAGGGCAGGGGCGCGCCAAACCCGGACCAGCTCAAGCGTTACATCGAGAACAAGGGGTTCTGGGAATACGAACTGCCCGAGGATCACCGCTACTACCGTTACGCCAACAAGGGCTATCTCGAATGGGCCGAGCAGATGGCCTTCGTTACCAACTCGGATCAGATCGTCATGAAGATCTATTCCGAGGCCCTGCAGAAATTCCGGCTCGCCGCCACGGGCCACGGCAAGGTCCAGCCGCCGGATGCTGAACGCGCCCGCATCAAGGCATATTCCTCGCCGCTGCCGATCTGGTACACGCCGTTCGAGGAGGACATGGTCGATACGGCCAAGTACCCGCTGCACGCGCTGACCCAGCGGCCCATGCACATGTATCATTCGTGGGGCTCGCCGCACGCCTGGGTGCGCCAGCTCACCGGCGAAAACCGGCTCTACATGTCGCACGAACTTGGCGCCGAGCTTGGCATCGCCAACGACGACTGGGTCTGGGTCACCAGCCACAACGGCCGCATCAAGGTGCAGGCTGCGCTGATGGACGGCGTCAACAAGGATACCGTCTGGACCTGGAACGCCATCGGCAAGCGGCCGGGGGCGTGGAACCTTGATCCCGCCGCATCCGAGGGCACGCGCGGGTTCCTCTTGAACCATCTGATCTCGGAACTGCTGCCGGAGAAGGACGACGGCTACCGCTATTCCAATTCCGACCCGTTGACCGGACAGGCCGCTTGGTTCGACCTCCGCGTCCGGGTGGAAAGGGCGGCCGAGGGCGAGCGCGAGGAATTGGTGCCGAGTTTCAAGCCGACGGCCAAGCCGCCGATGGCCGAAAACCCGCCGAAGGTGCTGCGCTACGGCGACAAATTCCGCAAGGCGCGGGACCGGGAGCCGACGTCATGACCATGCTGCCGCAAACGACCGATACGAGGCTCGGCTTGGTCATCGACCTCGACATCTGTGTCGGTTGCCATGCCTGCGCGGTCAACTGCAAGGAATGGAATACTGGCGGCCACATGGCGCCGCTGACAGACCTCAATCCCTACAGTAAGAACCCCGACGGCGTCTGGTTCAACCGCATCCACGCGTTCGAGGTCAAGACCGAGAGCGGCGAGGGCATCACTGCCTATTTTCCCAAGTCCTGTCTGCATTGCGAAAAAGCGGCCTGCGTCACCGTTTGCCCGACCGGAGCCTCCTACAAGCGCGCCGCCGACGGCATCGTGCTGGTCGACGAAAGCCGCTGCATCGGCTGCAAGCTGTGCTCCTGGGCCTGTCCCTATGGAGCGCGTGAGTTCGATTCCGACGCCGGTGTGATGAAGAAATGCACGCTGTGCATCGACCGGATCTACAACGAGAACCTGGAGGAGGTCGACCGCGTGCCGGCCTGCGTCTCGACCTGCCCGGCGGGCGCACGTCACTACGGCGACTTGGGCGATCCCAGTTCCCAGGTCTCAAGACTGGTGGCGGAACGCTGCGGCTACGACCTGATGCCGGAACTCGGCTACAAGCCGACCAACAAATACCTGCCGCCCAGGCCGCGCGCCAAGGCGACTTCGCAACCGCCTAAGGCGCCCGAGCCGCGGATTGAAAATCCACTGCTCCGCTGGGCCGACCGGTTCCTGTCGAGATAGGCGAGGACGAAGCGTGCATCCGGCATTTTCCGTCATCTTCTTTACCGTTTCGTCAGGCATTGGCTACGGCCTGCTCGCGCTGATGGGGGGGCTGGTGGCGTTCGGTCTGTTACCGGCGGATCGCTGGCTGGGCGCGCTCGGTCTCGGGCTCGGGTTCGCCTCAATCTCGGCCGGGCTGCTGTCTTCCACCTTCCATCTCGGCCGCCCGGAACGCGCCTGGCGGGCGTTCAGCCAGTGGCGAACGTCCTGGCTATCGCGCGAGGGCGTCGCCGCCGTCGTCACTTTTGCGCCGGTCCTGGTACTGGCTTACGGCTGGGTGCTGGGGCGAGGCGGCACCGCCTTGCTGCGGGCCGCTGGCGTGCTGACGGCCATCGGCGCCGTTGCCACGGTGTATTGCACAGCAATGATCTACCAAAGCCTCAAGACCATCCATCAATGGCACAATTCGTGGACGCTGCCGAATTACCTGCTGCTCGGCCTCGGCGGCGGGGCGACTTTGCTGACAGCGGTGACTGGTGTCTTGGGCCTCGATACCGGCTTGGCCGCGAAGATCGCAGCGGTGTCGTTGGCGGCCGCCTGGGCCGTCAAGCGCGCCTACTGGCGATCGATCGATACCACCAGCCACCCTTCGAC
>JAYNJY010000287.1:0-3958 GCA_038110665.1 Rhodospirillaceae bacterium
GTGCCGTTCAACCTTGCCGGCGACCGGCCGTTGCAGAAGGTGTTGGGCGAAGCGGCGCCGGCCGACGGCCTCCTGATCACCGGCGCGCCGCGTGCCGCCGGCCGGCCCGGACCGGGCCAGCAGATCTGGAACAGCGCGCACGCGCTAACCCATGCCGGCGTCATTGTCGCCACCTACGACAAGAAGCACCTGGTGCCGTTCGGCGAATACGTGCCGTTTCGTTCGGTGCTTGGTTTCGCCAAGCTGACCCAGGGCCGGCTCGACTTCACGTCGGGCACCGGGCCGCGCGTGGTCGAGCTGCCGGGCGTGCCGCCGGCCGCCTTCCTGATTTGCTACGAAGTCATCTTCCCCGACGAAGTTCCCGGCCACGGCGGCGACGGGCGCTCGCGTCCGGGCTGGCTCCTGAATCTGACCAACGACGCCTGGTTCGGCGTGAGCGCAGGGCCGCACCAGCACTTGGCGGCATCGCGATTGCGCGCTGTCGAGCAGGGGCTGCCGCTGGTTCGCGTCGCCAACACCGGCATCAGCGCCGTCATCGATGGCTATGGCCGGCTCCGCGCCGCGCTCGCGCTCGGCCAGGCCGGCGTTCTCGATGCGGGCCTGCCCAAGGCGCTCGCCGCAACGCCGTTCGCGCGATTCGGCGAGGCCGTAAACTGGGCGCTGATCCTCGCCGCGCTTGCGCTGGCCGGGCTCGCCGGGCGCTGCCGCCGGCCTTGAGCGGCGCGCCGCCGCAAAGCCCAATCGAGGGCCTTGACCGCGCCGCCAAAGGCTGTAACAAAGGCGCCCTGCCGCCGCGAGGCGGCACTGTGGGCGGATTTCGGCCGCTTGCCACCACGTTAAACGCCAACGCGCTAAGCCGGTAGGGGGAACCGTTCGGTCTCCGCGTTGCCATCCATGTGCCGCCCAACCGTAAACGGAGGATCCCGTCTTGAATAAGGGCACCTACCTCTTCACCAGTGAATCCGTCTCCGAAGGTCATCCGGACAAGGTCTGCGACCGCATCTCCGACGCCATTCTCGACCGTTTCCTGACCGCCGACCCGATCAACTCGCGGCTCGGCTGCGAGACCTTCTGCACCACCAACCGGATCGTCATCGGCGGCGAGGGCCGCTGCGTGCCGCCGGTCGTCAAAGACGGTCACGTCGACGCCGACGAGATCGAGGCGATCGCGCGCGCCTGCGTCAAGGAGATCGGTTACGAGCAGGACGGCTTCCACTGGAAGAACGCCGACGTGCACGTCTACCTGCACGCCCAGTCCGCCGACATCGCCCAGGGCGTCGACGCCGCCGGCAACAAGGACGAGGGCGCCGGCGACCAGGGCATCATGTTTGGCTACGCCTGCACCGAGACCGACGAGCTGATGCCGGCGCCGCTGCATTTCTCGCACGCCATCCTGCGCTCGCTGGCCGAAGCGCGCCACTCCGGCGCCGAGCCCGGCCTCGGCCCGGACTCCAAGAGCCAGTTGACGCTGCTTTATGAAAACGGCAAACCGGTCAAGGCGACCTCGGTGGTGGTTTCGACCCAGCACGCCGAGAACCTCTCCCAGGACGAGGTCCGCGAGATCGTGCGCCCGCACGTCCTCAACGTCCTGCCCAAGGGCTGGATGTGCGACGAGGCCGAGTTCTACGTCAACCCGACCGGGCGCTTCGTCATCGGCGGGCCCGACGGCGACGCTGGCCTGACCGGGCGCAAGATCATCGTCGACACCTACGGCGGCGCCGCGCCGCATGGCGGTGGCGCGTTCTCCGGCAAGGACCCCAGCAAGGTCGACCGCTCGGCCGCCTATGCGGCGCGCTACCTCGCCAAGAACGTGGTCGCCGCCGGCCTGGCCGAGCGCTGCGTCATCCAGCTCGCCTACGCCATCGGCGTTTCCAAGCCGCTCAGCGTCTATATCGACACCCAGGGCACCGGCACCGTCGAGGAGGTCAAGCTCTCCAAAGTGTTGCAGGAACTGGTCGACCTGAGCCCGCGCGGCATTCGCGAGCACCTCGCGCTCAATAAGCCGATCTACGCCCGTACGGCGGCTTACGGCCACTTCGGCCGCGCGCCCGAGGCCGACGGCGGCTTCTCGTGGGAACGCTCCGACCTGGTTAACGACCTCAAGTCGGCGTTCGGCGCCCGCTGAGCGGGGCCGCTTGAGCCCGGCGCGGCGAGGCGGCGGGGCCGGCGACGGCCCGTCCGAGGACAAGCGCTGGTACGGCCGACGGGTCGGGCGCAAGCTCCGCCCCGGCCGCCGTTCCGCGCTCGAAGCGGCGCTGCCCCGGCTGCGCGCCGCGGTGGCGGGTGAAGATACGCCGGTCGATCCGCGCGAGCTGTTCGGCGGCGATATCCAAAGCTTGTGGATGGAGATCGGCTTTGGCGCCGGCGAACACCTGGCCGCGCAGGCGGCCGGGCATCCCGAGACCGGCTTCATCGGCTGCGAGCCCTTCGTCAACGGCGTCGCCGCGCTGATCGGGCGCATCGACGCCGATGGCCTCGCCAACGTCCGCATCTTCGACGACGACGTCAGGCTGCTGCTGCCCAGGCTGCCGGACGCCGCGTTCGCGCGCATCTACGTGCTGTTTCCCGATCCCTGGCCGAAGAAGCGCCACCATCGCCGGCGCATGACGGTGCCGGACAACCTGGCCCAGTTCGCGCGGTTGCTCGCCGACGACGGGCTCTTGGTGTTCGCCTCCGACCACTACGATTTCGCCGCCTGGACGCTCGCCAACGCCCTCGCCCGGCCGGAGCTCGAATGGTGCGCGCGCCGTGCCGCCGACTGGCGGAACGCACCCTCGGACTGGGTCGACACGCGCTACCAGGAGAAGGCCCGGGACAAGGGCCTGGCGCCGGTGTTCCTGCTGTTCCGGCGCCGTCGAAGGGCTTGAAAACTCCAGGCACACCGGATATACAAATCGCGCGTTGCTCAAGTATCGAGTGATGCACTCGTTGACTCCGCTGCACGGCAGGAATTGATGAGGTGGGCGTTTCGCCCGCCTTTTTTGTTACGCAAGCGCCGGTTTGCTTCGCAACGGCCGGGCCGCGTGAGTCGGCAACAGCGCGCCCTCAGGCGCGCACGCGAGGGAGAGCGATCGCGTGAGCGTTACGGAACGCATCGAAACGATCATCGAGCCGACGGTCCTCGACCTCGGCTTCGAACTCGTGCGCGTACAGCTTTCCGGCGCGCACAACCCGCGCCTGCAGATCATGGCCGAGCCGAAGGACGCGCGCGCCATGACCGTTGACGACTGCGCCCGCATCAGCCGCGCGGTCTCGGCGCTCCTCGACGTGGAAGACCCGATCTCCGGCGCTTACACGCTGGAGGTCTCCTCGCCCGGCCTCGACAGGCCGCTGGTGCGCCTCGACCACTTCCGGCGCTTCGCCGGGTTCGACGCCAAGCTCGAGTTGTCCGATCTGCACGACGGGCGCAAGCGCTTCACCGGACGGCTCAAGGGGGTCGCGGGCGACGACGTATTGATGGACGTGGATGGCGAGATGCGGTCGTTTCCGCACGCCGCCATCCAGAAAGCGAAACTGATCATCACCGACGAGCTTTTGGCCGCCGCTGAAGAAGGACGAAAACCACAATGAACCAAGCAGCCATGAACACCGAAGCCCTGCACGCCAGGCCCGAACTCCTGCAGGTGGCTGAGACCGTCGCCCGCGACAAGGGCATCGAGCGCGACGAGGTGCTGGAAGCCATGGAACAGGCGATCCAGAAGGCCGGCCGCTCCAAGTACGGCCAGGAACACGACATCCGCGCCCACATCGACCGCTCGACCGGCGCCATCTCGCTGGCGCGCTACACCGAAGTGGTGCCGACCCGCGCCGAGATCGAGAACGAGATCTTTCAGATCGACCTCGAAAGCGCGCGCCGCCAGCGGCCCGACGTCGAGGCCGGCCAGTTCCTGGTCGATCCGCTGCCGCCGATCGACTTCGGCCGCATCGCCGCCCAGACCGCCAAGCAGGTCATCGTGCA
>JAYNJY010000288.1:0-3928 GCA_038110665.1 Rhodospirillaceae bacterium
ATGACCAGCGCGATGACGAGCGCGAACAGCGCGATGGCTTCCACCAGCGCGAAGCCGAGCATGGTCATCGGGAACACGGCACCCTGGGCGGCGGGGTTGCGGCCGACCGCCTGGATGAACGAGGCGAAGATGGTGCCAATGCCGATACCGGAACCGATAACGCCGATGGTGGCGAGGCCGGCACCGAGAAGTTTCGCAGCAGCCAATTCCATGGAACTTTCCTTTCCTTGAACCTGAAATTCCGATTGAACCGTTTGTTAGAACCTGGGACGCCCGCGATCAGTGCAGATGCAGCGCGTCGTTGAGATAGAGGCAGGTGAGGATCGCGAACACGAACGCCTGCAGGAACGCGATGACGATCTCGAGGCCGGTGAGCGCGACGATGAACACCAGCGGCAGCCAGCCCGCGGCGATACCGAGCGAGATGACGAAGCCCGCGAACACCTTCAAGAGCGTGTGCCCGGCCAGCATGTTGGCGAACAGTCGCACGCTTAGGCTAATCGGCCGGGAGAGATAAGAGATGATCTCGATCGGGATCAGCAGCGGCGCCATGTACATCGGCACGCCCGGCGGCATGAAGAACGAGAAGAAGTGCAGCTTGTGCTTGGCCAGCGCGATCAGCGTGACGCCGATGAAGATCACCAGCGCCATGGCGAAGGTGACGATGATGTGGCTGGTGAAGGTGAACGAATACGGGATCATCCCCCACATGTTGCCGAACAGCACGAACATAAAGATGGTGAAGATGAACGGGAAGTAGGTCCGCCCCTCGGAGCCCACCGTGTCGCGCACCAGGTTGGCGATGAAGACGTAGGAAAGCTCGGCCATCGACTGCCAGCGGCCCGGCACGAGCTGGGCGCGGCGCATGCCGAACAGCAGGAACACGCTGACGGTGATCACGGTCAGCACCATGAAGGTCGAAGAGTTGGTGAAGGAGACGTCGATGTTGCCGAGCTTCATCGGCACCAGCGTCTTGATCTCGAACTGCGCGAGGGGGCTGTGCCCACCTTGTTCTGCCGCCACTGTCCTTACCCCTCGTTGCTGCCGCCTTGCGGCTTCCTCGATCCGTCCGGCTTGCCGCCGGAACCGGCTCCGTCCTCGTCCGTCTTCTTGTATCCCACCGCGTAGCCGAAGCCGGACGCCATGCGATACACGTTCAATATGCCGGCGGCCCCCCCGAGCACGATGAACACCAGCATCAGCCACGGCCGAGTACCGAACCACTGATCGGCCAGCCAGCCGATCGCCACCCCGACGACGACGGCGGAAACTATCTCAACTGACACCCGAAATGCAAGCCCAAGTGGGCCACCTTTTTCCTCATTTTCCGAGGCCGGACGGCGGAGCGGATCCTGCCTTTCGGCACGCGCCGCCTGCAGCCTGGAGTCGAGCTCGTCGAGCGCCTTTTTGGCGTCGTCATCGGCCATGAACGGGACCTCCGAAACGCACCATTTCACGGGCCAGCGGCAAAATAAACGAAGAAGGGTGCTGCGGGCGTCGCCGGTGCTGGAAATGTCGCCGGTGCTGGAAATTAGGGCGGCGCAGCGCGGCCCGGATTCGGCCGGGCGCCGCCGTGCCACCGGCATATGCGCGCCGGCAATCGCCGGGTAGGGCGAGAAATTCGTTTCGGCCCCGTTTCATCGGGAAGAATCCGCTTTTCATTCCAGAACCTTAAAAAAAAAGTGACGAAAAAACCGGCCCGGGCGGGTAGCGCGGAAAGCCCCGAAATACGCGTGCCGCCCATGCCCCGCCCGTCGCGATCAGACAACGGTCACATTACATAAGCTATAATAGGAAAATAGTCAATATAAATCCACGACTTTCCGACGACGATGGCGAACGCCGAAAACGATGTAGGCCAAGCCCGGTTCCTCGTCCAAACCAGGACGGAAAGCCGGGAAAAGGCCATTCAGAGGAAATCGACGGGGCGCGATCCAACTCCCGTTGTCGGATATTCTGCAACCGCACCTATTGTCCGCATATATGGACGTAAAGCGTCGGTTCGCCGCATGGCCGGGCACGACACATCAGGGTCCGGTGTCCGTTCAGAGGCCGCCGTCGGCGATCCTCCTCGAAACGGCAAACGCGGATGCCGCACCTCCCGACAAAGAGTGAGATAAGCCATTGAAACCGTGCTGGCCTCCGGCAAAATCAAGCGGGTGATTTGCCGCCGGCCGAATATTGCCGCCGGAGAATTGCGCCGAGTCGGCACGGGGCGCCATGTCAGCCGCCCCGGGCCGGAAACGGGACAAAGACGGTGAAGAGGGTTCAGTCGTGACGCCGATCACGCAAGGCACGCAAGCCGAGCATGCCGCCGACGTCGGTCGAATTGACGGCATCGGCGAGAGCGGCGCACGGTCGTCCGTGCCGCGCGCGGCGGATAGAAGGCGCAGTCGGCGATGGCGTTGCCGGCGCGCCGGTTGAGTTCCTCCAGTACGGCGCCGGCCTCTTCGGCCGCGGCCAGCACCCTGCAGTGCCGGAGCGCCCTGATCTTCGCCGCCATGCGCTCGATCAGCTCGCAGAGCGACGGCGCCGGTGCCATCGGCCGCGGTGCCGGCTGGCCGCGCTGCGAGAGATCGAACACCATGGCCTCGGTGCGCACGCCCTTGTCGAGCAGGATGCCGGCGTACTGGCGGAAGGTCAGGCCGAGTTCGTTCGCGCGCCGGAGCCGGCGGCGCACCACCTCGATCGGCGGGTTGTCCCAGACCTCGCGGCGGGCGCGCACCCAGCAATAGCCGGTCCACGACCCCAAAGGTTGAGGGGCGGTCCCTGGTTGTGGCCGATGCCGGCGGGGTCGTCGGGTGTGTCGATCATGGGAAAAATCTACGCCCGAATGCGGCGGTAGGCTAGCAGCGCGCGTTCGCGCGCGAACTTGTGCTCGACCATCGGTTCGGGATAGCCCGGCGGTGTCAGCCCCTGCTCCCAGGGGGCGTGGATCGCCTTGGCCGGCAGCTCGGCCAGTTCCGGCACCCAGCGCCGCACGTAATCGCCTTCCGGGTCGAACTTGCGGCCCTGGGTAATGGGATTGAAGACGCGGAAATAGGGCGCGGCGTCGGCGCCCGAACCGGCCACCCACTGCCAGCCGGCGGCGTTGTTGGCGAGGTCGGCGTCGACCAGGGTGTCCCAGAACCAGGCCTCGCCCGCCTGCCACGGAAGCAAAAGGTGCTTGGTCAGGAACGAGGCGACGATCATGCGCACCCGGTTGTGCATCCAGCCCGTCGCCCAGAGCTGGCGCATGCCGGCGTCGACGATGGGATAGCCGGTGCAGCCGCGTTGCCAAGTTTCAAGCGCTTCGGCGTCTTCCCGCCAGGGGAAGGCGTCGAAAGCCGGGTTGAAGGCGCGTTCCGGCATGGCCGGGAACTGCGCCAGCAGATGGTGGCAGAACTCGCGCCAGACGACCTCGCGCAGGAACGCCTCGATGCCCGCGCGCCGGGCCGGCGCGAGATCGGCGGCCATGGCGCCGGCGTGCCAGACCTGCCTCGGGCCAAGCGCGCCGAAATGCAGGTAGGGCGATAGTGCCGAGGTGCCGTCGCGGTCGGGCCGGTCGCGGTCGCTGGCAGAAGTGGTGGCGCCCTGTTCGAGGAAGGTTTCCAGCCGGGCCCGGGCGGCTTCGGCGCCGGGCCGCCACGCCTGGCGCAGGCCGCCGGCCCAGTCGGGTGCGGTCGGGGTCAGCTTCCAGTCGGCGAGGGCATCGGATAAGGGCCTCGCCGCCGGCGCTACGAGCCGGGTAGGCGCCGGCTCGGGCGCTTTGATGGCGCCCGCGTCTGCCAGCGCCGCGCGGTAGAACGGCGTGAACACCTTGAACGGACCGCCCGCCTTGGTCTTGAGCGCCTCGGGCTCGAACAGCAGGTTGCCGCCAAAGCGCCGGCATTCGATTCCGGCCCGGCCGAGGCCCGCGTTGAGCGCGGCCTCGGCGGCGGCCTCGGCC
>JAYNJY010000289.1:0-2053 GCA_038110665.1 Rhodospirillaceae bacterium
CTTCCAGCGCCAGCGTGCCGTCGGAGATGGCGAGCCGCCAGCCGCGCCCGGTCGGCAGCCGCAACAGCGCCGAACGCCCGCCTGCCGACAGCGAAGCGTCGACGTCGGGATGCAGGTGGAAGCGGATGTCGAACTTGCGCCCGGTGCCGGTCTCGGCCTCGAGCACGTCCTCGCCCCTGAGATCGAGACCGTCGCGCGCCAGATAGAGCAGGCGCCGGTGCGAGATGCCGAAGGGCTCGCGATAGCCGTCGTGGGTCGCCTCGACCAGGACGTTGCGGTCCTGCTCGCACCGGCGCGCGCTGACGTTCTCGGCGGCGCGCGGGCCGAAGCCGCCGGCCACCAGGTCCGACGAATTGACGTCGGCGACGGTCAGCGTCGAATGCGCCGCCGTGGCGCGCAGCGCCTCGGCGAGATTGCGGCCGGCCTGCGGCCCGCCGCCGCAATTGACGATCAGCCGGTGGTTGCCAACGCTCATCTCGAACGACAGCGTGCCGGCATGGCCCGCGACCAGCGGCGTGGATGCCGGCCGGCCGACGTCGAACACCAGCGCGGTGCGTTGCGCATGGATGCGGTGGAAGCCGGTATACGGCGCGCTCGACGCCGCCTTGGCCTTGCTGCCGCCCGCGTCCAGCATGCGTTCGATGGTGCCGGGCCTGCCCTCGCCGGCGCCGTTGAACAGCGCGAAGCCGCCGTCGCCGAGCAGGTAGGCGCGCAGCATCGGCGCCATGCGGTCGATGGCGTTCTGCATCAGTTCGGGAAAGGCGAAATGACTGTCGGCGAGCACGTCGCGCACCTGGATCAGCGCCGTCAGCGCCGCCAGGTGGCGTTCCGGCTGGCGCGCGCGGTGGCCGCCGTCGGGATAGATCCATTGCGGCACCTGGTCGAGGAGCCCGCCGACGGCGTCGCCGAGCCGGCGCTCGAAACCGGGCAGGAAGCGCGCCGCCATGATGGCGCCGAGGCCGGCCTGGAACGGGTCATGGCTGGCGAAAGCCGCCGGCGCCAGGCGGAACAGGTGGCGCGCTTCGCGGCGCAACTGGCCGGCGAGCACGGCGGTGAATTCCGCCGGCGCGCCGGCGGCGAGGCCGGCGAAGCGCGCGATACCATGGGTCAGGCGCTGGCCGATGAGGTCGGCGCGCCAGGTTTCGGCGTGCCAGCCGCGGTTGGCCGCGAGCCAGGCGGCGAGGCGCGCGCGGGCCTTGGCCAGGGTCTCGCCGTCCGGCTCCATGGGCAGTGCCGCGAGCCAGACGAAGGTGTCATCGCCGGCGGCGTCGGCCGCCCCACCGGACATTGCACTGGACATTGCACTGGCCATGGCGCCGGCAAGCGCCGCCGGCACCGGCCTTGGCGGTTCGGCGCGTGATCCGAGGCTCGTGTCGTAGAGGCGGCTCGCGAAAAACTTGGCGCGCAGGCCCTTGGCCATGGTGTGGATCCGCCGGCTTCAGTCCAGTTCGAAGGCGTTTTTGTAATCCAGGCGAAGGTCCGGGTTCTGGTCTTCTTTCGCCAGGACGGCGTTGCCAACAACCACTACCTCGATATCGCTGCCCATGAAACAGCGAAAGGCGTCCTCGGGCGTGCACACGATTGGTTCGCCGCGCACGTTGAAGCTGGTGTTGACCACCACCGGGCAACCGGTGAGCTCTTTGAAGCGCTCGAGTAGCGCGTGGTAGCGCGGGTTGGTTTCGGCATGCACGGTCTGGATGCGGGCCGAATAGTCGACGTGGGTGACGGCGGGGATATCGGAGCGCGGCACGTTCAATTTGTCGATGCCGAAAAGCGCGTTTTCGTCCGCCGTCATCTCGCGCCGTCGCGATTCGACGACATCGGCGACCATCAGCATGTAGGGGCTCGCGGCGTCCATCTCGAACCAATCCGATACGTCTTCACCCAGCACCGAGGGCGCGAACGGTCGGAACGACTCGCGGTATTTGACGCGCAGGTTCAGAGTCTTCTGCATCGTCGGCGAACGTGGATCGCCAAGGATCGAACGGCCGCCCAAGCCGCGCGGACCGAACTCCATGCGGCCCTGGAACCAGCCGACAGCTTGCTCGGCGGC
>JAYNJY010000289.1:2119-3016 GCA_038110665.1 Rhodospirillaceae bacterium
AGCACGACCTCCTCGGTCACCGCCTGGACCGAGGCGGCCAGGTCCATGTGACGCTGGGTCAGCAATTCGTCGGCATTGCGCGCCGGTCCGCCGAACAGCTGGTCGAACTTGGCGTTGGTCATGCGCAAACCGGTGCAGTAGTCGAAATAGGACTGGTCGAGGCGGAAGGAGCCGTCTTCCTTGACGTCGATCAGGTTGTCGAGGATCAGGTCCTTGAACCTGGGCTCGCCGTAGGGCGCCAGGCCCATGACCTTGTATTCACCGGAATTGACCTTGAAGCCGGTGTAGTAGGTGAAGGCGGAATACAGGAGTCCGATGGAATGCGGGAAGTGGATCTCCTTCACCATGTCGAGCTTGTTGCCATGACCCAGCGCCACCGACGTCGTCGCCCATTCGCCGACGCCGTCCATGGTCAGCACCACGGCGTCCTCGAACGGCGACGGGAAGAACGCGGATGCCGCGTGGCTCTGGTGATGTTCGGCGAACAACAGTTTCGCCTGCCAGTCGAAGGCGTCGTCGAAGGCGCGGAACTGTTTTCGCAGCAAGTCCTTCTGGAAAAGTTTTTCCTTCAGCCACATCGGGATCGCCATCTTGAACGACTTGAAGCCCCGCGGCGCGAAGGCGATATAGGTCTCGAGCAAGCGCTCGAACTTGAGGAACGGCTTGTCGTAGAAGACGACGAAATCGACCTCGTGGAGGGTGGTGCCGCCGGCGTTCAGGCAATAGCGGATGGCGTTCTCGGGGAAGGCCTGATCGTGCTTCTTGCGGGTGAATCGCTCCTCCTGGGCGGCAGCGATGATGTCGCCGCCGTCGATCAACGCGGCGGCGCTGTCGTGGTAGAAGGCGGAGATGCCGAGGCTGCGCACTTGGGCCGGCCCGTCCTAGAAGATGGTGTAG
>JAYNJY010000289.1:3026-3917 GCA_038110665.1 Rhodospirillaceae bacterium
TGATAGTAGGCGGAGATGCCGAGAATGCGCACTTTAGCCGGCCGGGCGCTAGAAGATCGTATAGATGAACGGTGCCACCGCCGAGCCCTTGGCCAAAACGACCATGCCGCCGAACACCACCATCATGATGACGATCGGCAGCAGCCAGAACTTCTTGCGCACCTTGAGAAACATCCAGAGTTCGGAAAGAAAAGCCATCCTGTATCCTCAGAACTGGCGGCGCATGGATTCGGGCGCCGGGTCGCCCGGCTCACGCAGCGTCCAGTAACTGGTCTTGCCGGGATCGAAGCGCCGGTTGAGCGGGTCCTTGCCGGCGAGCCGGAAAAACAGCGCGATCGGCGTCACCGTCACGAAGAACAGCATCCCCATGATCAGCGGGGTGACGATCTTGTGCAACAACAGGCCGAAACGGAACCATAAAATATTGAGCGGTTTCAGCACCTTCGGAACCGCGAGCGCAGCGGCGAGGAACGCCGCGGCGACGATCAGCGCCCAAAGGCGATAGTCGCCGCCCGACCACAGCGGGAGCAGGCCGATGAGGCCGAAAAAGACGGCAAAAACCAGGCCGAACGCGCGTTCGGACCCGACCTTGACGTCGTCCTGGTCGGCGAAAACTTCGTGCGTGGCGCCCTGATCAGCCATGTACCAGTCTCCAAACCGCGGCCTTTTTAGCCTTCCGCGCGGGAAAATTCAAAACCATAGCGCGCGCCCTAGCGCCGCCGGAAGCGCGCGGCGAAAAAACCGTCCATGCCGCCGGCCTCGGCCAAGTGGCAGGGCAACGAGCGGAAGTGGCCATCCGGCGTGATCGCGTCGGCGATGCCACCGGCCTCGGCGGCGACGATCGGCATCGGCTCGAGCCCGTGACCGGCCGCCTGGGCGGCGACGAGCGGG
>JAYNJY010000290.1:0-3907 GCA_038110665.1 Rhodospirillaceae bacterium
CTGGCACAGCGTAGGTGATAAGTTTATGGCATTTCAAATGATTAGTTAGGCTTTCCGGGTAGTCGTATCCTGCGCCGGTACCGCCGTCGATGAATGCCCCGATCAAGCCGCCAATCAAAATGTTGCCGAAAGTGGCGGCATTGGCTCAAGACGAATACACCGTCGTGTGGTTCTCGCCGTTCTTGCGGCTAAACTTGATGTGATCGCGGTTGGATTTGTGAATCTGAATTCTTCCCGGCGTAGAGCGCTCCTCATTAGAACCGTGGCTGTTGGTCAGCGTGCAATGGGGTTTTGGGGCAGTCTGGCGTGTCTACGCTGACGTACTGATGGTGGTCGGCGACAACGGAAGCACAGCCGCCGCCAAGAACGGCCGGCAGCAGCACCAGTCGAATGGCAGCGAATACACGCATATCTCCCCCGGCCCCATCCCCGGTCGGAGGATTATGCGGGAGGTCGTTTGGCCATCAATCGACGATTGAATTTTAGAGATACAAAGCGATTTTCGGTATCCTGTGCCTGACCGCGCCCTACCTGTTCCGCCCCGGCACCCAGAGCACGTCCATGTCGCCGTCGGCGTTGACGTGCCGCGCGAGTTGGAACAGGTGGTCGGAGAGCCGGTTGACGTATTTCACGCACTCGGGGTTGATCGGCTCTTCATCGGCTAGTTCGGTCAAGAGCCGCTCGCAGCGCCGGATCACGGTGCGGGCCAGGTGCAGGTGCGCGCCGGCCGGCGTGCCGCCGGGCAGGATGAACGACGTCAGCGGTTTCAGGCTCTGGGTCATGGCGTCGATCTCGGCCTCGAGCCGCGCCACCTGTTCGGGCGTCACTCTTAGGGCTCCGGAACGGCGCTCCCTGCCTTCCGGCGTGCAGAGATCGGCGCCGAGATCGAACAGGTCGTTTTGGATGCGCGCCAGCATGGCGTCGGCCTCGCCTTCCGTGTGCAGCCGCGCGATGCCGATGACGGCGTTGGCCTCGTCCGAGGTGCCGTAGGCGGCGACGCGGATCGAGTGCTTCTTGACCCGCGCACCGGAACCGAGCGAGGTCTCGCCGCCATCGCCGCCGCGCGTGTAGATCTTGTCGAGCTTGACCATGCGTTCCCCCTTGCCCTCCTTGTTCGGTTCAGTCCCGTCACCGCGCGACGTAGGCCATCAGGATGGCGAAGATGACCAGGGCGACCGCCTGGAACAGCACGCGCAGCCGCATCATGTGGTTGGAATGGCGCCGGTAGAACTTGCCGTAGACGGCGAACGAGATGATGCCGACGACGACCACGCCGAGCGTCGCGAACATGGCCAAGCCCATCAGGAACGGCAGAAAGGTCTCCATGCCCTTGATATAGGCGCTTCGGCCCGCGAGGTCATGAAGAATCTCAAGTCGCTCAGGCGCCGGCGGCCACGCGGTCCCGCCACAGCCCTTGGAGTGCAGCCTCGAATTCCTGCGTGAAGCGCACGCCGTCGGTGATGCCGCCGCGCACCAGCATGCCGCGGATGGCGCCGCGCAGTTCCATGAGCAATTCGGGCTTGGCGGCCAGGGCGGCGGCGATCTTGACGTAGTCGGCGGCGTTCGCGGCAACCATCTCGTCGAGGCCGGCGCGCGCCATGATCGAGACGCCGACGCGCGATGCGTGCCAGGCGCCGGCCAGCGTGACCACGGGCACGCCCATCCAGAGCGCCTCCATGGTCGTGGTGGTGCCGTGGTAGGGGAAGGTGTCGAGGGCGATGTCGATGCCGTGGTAGGCGGCGAGCGGATTGGCGTCGGTGATCCAGGCCAAGAGGTCGAGCCGTTCGGCGCCGATTCCGCGGGCGCGGAAGTCCTCGCGGACGCGCGCGAGCGTCGCCGGGTCGCCGAGCGCCTTCGCCTTCGACCGGAGCCTGGCACCCGGCACCGCCTTCAGGATTTCCGCCCACAACCCGATCGTCGCTGGCGTCAGCTTGGCTAGGTTGTTGAACGAGCCGAAGGTGACATGGCCGGCGGCAAGCGAAGGCGGCGGCGCCACCGCCGGCGCGTCCTCGGGTGGGCGATAGCAGAGGAAGCCGTGTTCGAGCCGCAGCAGGCGTTCGGTGTGGAAGGCCTCGGTCATGCCGGGCGGGTCGGCCCAGGCGTCGGTGATGCGGCCGTGCATGTCCGAAAGACCCGAAGTCGCCGGATAGCCGAGGTAGCTCGCCTGCACCGGTGCCGGATCGCGGGCGAAGGCAAGGAGTCGATTGCCGCGCGTGTGGCCGTTCAAATCGATCAGGATGTCGATGGCATCAAGCCGCACCCGCGCCGCCAGTTCCGCGTCCGAAAGGCCGTAGACGTCGCGCCAATGGTCGGCGTAGCGGCGCAGGCGCTCAGTCACTTCGTCGCCGCCGGCCATGTTGGCGTAGGCGAAGACCTCGAAGGCGTTTTTGTCGTGGTGTTCGAGGATTGGCTCCAGGAAGTAGGCGACCGAATGGCGGCGGAAATCCGACGACACGTAGCCGACGCGGAGACGGTCACCCGGCGCGCGCCCGGGGTCTTGTACGGAACGATTCGGCGGCGTGGTCGCGGCCGCCCGGGCGCGCCGGCCCCACTCCTTGTGCTCGGCGGCGATCTCGGCCGGGTCGGCGGCCTCCAGGCAGCACATGGCGAAAAGCCGGTTGGAGTCCTTGGAGGTCTCGCCGGGCGCGAGGTCGCGGGCGCGGGCGTAATGGATCATCGCGTCGGCGGCGCGGCCGGACTCCTTCAGGATTTCGCCGAGGTTGCAGAGCGCGTCGGTATTGTTCGGGTCGAGTTCGATGGCGCGGCGGAAGCAGGCCTCGGCGTCGGCGTAGCGGCCCTGGCGATGGCGCACGGTGCCTAGGTTGTTTTGGGCGACGGCGTAGCCGGGGACCTCCTTGATGGCGCGCTCGGCCGAGGTCGCGGCCTGGTGGACCTGGCCCATGTCGAGGAGCACGTTGGCGAGGTTGGCCCAGCCCTCGCCGAAGTCGGGGCGGAGCCGCACCGCCTGCTGGTAGTGTTCGGCCGCCTCGTCGAGCTTGCCCATGGCCTTCAACGGTGCGGCGATGTTGTTGTGCGCCGAGGCCGACGCGGGATCGAGTTCGAGCGCGCGGCGGAACGCGGTGACGGCGTCGGCGTGGCGGCCGAGACCTGTCAGCCCGGTGCCGAAGTTGTTGTAGAAGGTGGCTTCGTCGGGCGCCAGCGTGAGCGCCTGGGCGATCAGCCGGATGCCGTCCTCGCCGCGTCCGCTGCGGCAATGGATGACGCCCAGGAGATTGAGCGCCCAGGCGTGGCCGGGCATGGCCGCGAGGCAGCGCCGGCAAAGCGTCTCCGCGTCGGCGAGCCGGCCGGCCTCGTAATGCGCCGCGGCCCGGGCAAACAGCGTTTCGGGATCGTCGGGGCCGGCGGCGCCCAGGTCTGCACGATCGGCCACGGCACTCCCCTTCGGTTGCGACGTTGCCATACTCACCCCGCCCAGGCAGCGGGTCAAAGCAAAGCGACGGCGGCAAACTTCTAAAACAGGGAAAGCTGATCGCCGGCCCGGACCGGCGGACGGAATTGCGCGGCGGCGAGGCGCCGGCCGGCGGCGCGTTCGCGTCCGAGGCCCAGGCGCTTGACCGCCAGCTGGAAACGTTGCGCGAGCAAGGCGGCGTCCGTGCCTTCGCCGGACATGCGCTTGCCCCACTCGGCTTCGTAGAGCTTGCCCGCACGATGGCCGGCCATGCGCCCGAGCGCGCGCCGGGCGCGGTCCGGGTATTGGGCTTCGAGCCATTCGGCGAACAGGTCCCGCACTTCGCCCGGCAGGCGCAGCAGGATGTAGTCGGCGGCGTCGGCGCCGGCGCCAGCGGCGGCCTCGAGGATCGCCTCGATCTCGTGATCGTTGATCGCCGGTACCACCGGCGCGACCATCACCGCGACCGGCACGCCGGCGCCCTTGAGCCCGGCGATG
>JAYNJY010000291.1:0-1973 GCA_038110665.1 Rhodospirillaceae bacterium
CCGAAAGCGAACGCACCGGGAAGGGATAAAGCTGTTCGACGCGGACCAGCGCGATGTCCTTGATGCCGCGCGTCGTGCGTTCGGCCAGCAGGTCGTAATAGACCTTGCCGCTGCACAGCACGACCCGCTTCACCTTGTCGTCGGCGACCAGCTTTTCGGTTTCGCCCAAAACGCGGTGGAAGCTGGTGCCGGGGCCGAGATCGGCGAGGTCGGACACGCAGAGCTTGTGGCGCAGCAGCGACTTCGGCGTCATGACGACCAGCGGCTTGCGGAAGTTGCGGCGCACCTGGCGGCGCAGGACATGGAAGAAGTTCGCCGGCGTCGTGCAGTTGACGACCTGCCAATTGTCTTCACCGCTGATCTGCAAGTAACGCTCGAGGCGGGCGGAGGAATGTTCCGGGCCCTGGCCCTCGTAGCCGTGCGGCAGCAGCATTACCAGCCCGGACATACGCAGCCACTTGAGCTCGCCGGCGGCGATGAACTGGTCGATGATGACCTGGGCACCGTTGGCGAAGTCGCCGAACTGCGCTTCCCAGAGCACCAGCATGTTGGGCTCGGCCAACGAGTAGCCGTATTCGAAGCCGAGCACGCCGGCCTCCGAAAGCGGGCTGTCGATGACCTCGTAGGGGGCCTGGCCGAAGCGCAGGTTGTTCAGCGGGATGTAGCGCTCCTCGGTTTCCTGGTCGACCAGCACGGAATGGCGCTGCGAGAAGGTGCCGCGGCCCGAGTCCTGGCCCGAAAGCCGGACCGCGTGGCCCTCCAGCAACAGCGAGCCGAAGGCGAGCGCCTCGGCGGTGGCCCAGTCGATGCCTTCGCCGGAGGTGAACATTTCGCGCTTCTGTTCGAGCTGGCGGAGGATGCGCTTGTGGGCGTTGAAGTTGCCAGGTACGCGGGTCAAGCCCTCGCCGATCTCCTTCAGGCGGTCCATCGGCACGCCGGTCTCGCCGCGCCGCGCGTCGCCGTAGGCAATGGAAAGCCCGGACCACACGCCGTCGAACCAGTCGGCCTTGTTAGCCTTGTAGTTGGTCGAGGCCTCGAAGGCGCGGTCGAGCTGGCTTGAAAAATCGGAGATCTGCTTGTCGACCTCCTCTTGCGTCATCACCTTTTCGTTGATCAGCTTCTGCGCGTAGATCTGCTGCGTCGTCGGATGCGCGCCGATCTTCTTGTACATCACCGGCTGGGTAAACATCGGCTCGTCGCCCTCGTTGTGGCCGTGGCGCCGGTAGCAGATCATGTCGATGACCACGTCCTTCTTGAAGCGCTGCCGGTACTCGGTGGCGATGCGCGCGCAGTGCGTGACCGCCTCGACGTCGTCGGCGTTGACGTGGAAGATCGGCGCAGCGACGACCTTGGCGACGTCGGAGCAGTAGTGCGACGTGCGTGAGAACCTGGGCGACGTCGTGAAGCCGATCTGGTTGTTGATGACGATGTGGATGGTGCCGCCGGTCCGGTAGCCGAACAGGTTGGAGAGGTCGAAGGCCTCGGGCACCAGGCCCTGGCCGGCGAAGGCGGCGTCGCCGTGCAGCAACAGCGCCATCACCTTCTCGCGCTCGACATCGTTCTTCTGGCGCTGCTTGGCGCGCACTTTGCCGAGGCAGACCGTGTTGACGCACTCCAGGTGCGACGGATTGGCGGTCAACGAAAGGTGCACCGTCTTGCCGTCGAAGACGCGGTCCGACGAGGAGCCCAGGTGATACTTCACGTCGCCCGAGCCGCCGACGTCGTCGGGATTGGACGAGCCGCCCTGGAACTCGTGGAAGATCGCCTGGAACGGCTTGCCCATGACGTTGGCGAGCACATTGAGGCGGCCGCGATGCGCCATGCCGAGCACGATCTCCTCGATGCCGAGCTGGCTGCCGCGCTTGAAGATCTGCTCCATGGCCGGAACCAGGCTTTCGCCACCGTCCAGGCCGAAGCGCTTGGTGCCGGTGAACTTCTTGTCCAGGTACTTCTCGAAGCCCTCGGTCTCGATC
>JAYNJY010000291.1:1983-3881 GCA_038110665.1 Rhodospirillaceae bacterium
AGCCGGTTGAGGATGGCGCGCTTGCCCATCACGGTGAATTCGGGCTGGTTGTGGATGCGTTCGATGCGCTCCTGGATCCAGGCCTTCTCGTCCGGATCCTGGATGTGCATGAATTCGACGCCGATGGAGCCGCAATAGGTCTGCTTCAGGATGCTGACGATCTCGCGCACGGTCGCGGACTCGAGCCCGAGCACGTAGTTGATGAACACCTGCCGGTCCGTGTCCTTTTCCTTGAAGCCGTAGGAGGACGGATCCAGCTCCGAATGTTCTGTGGTCGGGTCGAGCTTGAGCGGGTCGAGATCGGCCAGCAGGTGGCCGCGCACGCGGTAGGCCCGGATCAGTATCAGGGCGCGCAGGCTGTCCAGCGTCGCCTCGCGCACCTTGGTCGCCGACATGCGGTCGGTGGCGACGGCCATCTGCTGCACCTGGGCCGACTGTTCGCGGGTCATCTGCTCGGACAGGGGCGTCAGGTCGCCCTGGCCGACGACGCCGGCGTCGCTCGGCGCCCACGAGGCGCCGCGCCGGTCGTTCACCAGCGCGCGTGCGTCGTCGGCGAGTTCGCGGAAGAATTCCTGCCAGCGGTGGTCGACGGAATGCGGATCGTCAAGATAACGCTCGTACAATTCGGCGATGTAGACTTGGTTGCCGGAGAACAGGAACGCATTGGGATCGAGTTGAGTCATGCCTTCGTCAACGCGCTTTGGGCGCGCTCTCCCTTAACTGAAGTTACCTCGCGTAATCCGATGGCGGCACGACCGCCGCGCTTTGGCCGCTCGAACGCGCCATCCGCTCGCCACCTACTTGCCGAGCGCCTTGAGCATGGTCTTGCCCAGGGCCGCGGGGCTCGCGGAAACGTGGATGCCGGCCGATTTCATGGCCTCGATCTTGTCGCCGGCACCGCCCTTGCCGCCGGAAATGATGGCGCCCGCATGGCCCATGCGGCGGCCCGGCGGCGCGGTCACGCCGGCGATGAAGCCGACGACCGGTTTCTTGGTCTTGGAGTCCTTGAGCAACTGGGCGCCGTCTTCCTCGGCCGAGCCGCCGATCTCGCCGATCATGATGATCGACTCGGTCTCGTCGTCAGCAAGGAACATCTCCAGGCAGTCGACGAAGTTAGTGCCGTTGACCGGGTCGCCGCCGATGCCGATGCAGGTCGTCTGGCCGAGGCCGGCGGCCGTGGTCTGGCCGACCGCCTCGTAGGTCAGCGTACCGGAGCGCGAGACGATACCGACGGTGCCGCGGCGGTGAATGTGGCCCGGCATGATGCCGATCTTGCATTCGTCGGGCGTGATGACGCCCGGGCAGTTGGGGCCGATCAGCCGCGTCTTGGAGCCCGAGAGCGCGCGCTTCACGGTGACCATGTCCATCACCGGGATGCCCTCGGTGATGCACACCACCAAAGGAATCTTCGCCGCGATGGCTTCCAGGATGGCTTCCGCCGCGAACGGCGGCGGTACGTAGATGACGGATGCATTGGCGCCGGTCTTCGCGACCGCCTCGGCGACGGTGTCGAACACCGGTAGATCCAGGTGCTTGGTGCCGCCCTTGCCCGGCGTCACGCCGCCGACCATCTGGGTGCCGTACTTGATCGCCTGTTCGGAATGGAAGGTGCCCTGCGCGCCGGTGAAGCCCTGGCAGATGACCTTGGTGTTCTTGTTGACCAGTACGGACATCAGGCGGCCTCCTTCACGGCTTTGACAATCTTCTCGGCGGCGTCGCCGAGGTCGTCGGCGGAAATGATGGGCAGGCCTGAGTCCGCCATGATCTGTTTGCCCTTCTCGACGTTGGTGCCTTCGAGGCGCACCACCAGGGGCACGTGCAGGTCGACCTCCTTGGCCGCCGTGACGACGCCCTCGGCGATCACGTCGCAGCGCATGATGCCGCCGAAGATGTTGACC
>JAYNJY010000292.1:0-1742 GCA_038110665.1 Rhodospirillaceae bacterium
GTGTAGTCGGCCGAGATCAGCTTGTCGGCGCCTTCCGGCTCCTCCCAGACGTTGCAGTTGGTGCACAGCGAGATGTCGCACTTGTTGCCCGTCATGTGGCTGTGGCGGTGCTGGTTCAGGATCTTCGAGCGCCACAGCTCCTCGATGGAGTGCTCGAGCACCGAACCGGTCGGGTACTTGTTGTTGTAGTCGACGTTGCAGAGCGGCACGTCGCCGTTGCCGAAAATCACCATCAGCGACCATAGCGCCACGCAAGGCAGGTTCGGCTCGTAGCTCTTGTCGATCGGCTTGAAGCCGTCGAGCTGGCCGCCCCAGTTGAACAGGTTGTGGTGGTAGATGCGGTCGGTCGGCTGCATGCGCGCCGACCAGAACTTATGGTAGGCCGGCCATTCGTCCTTGTTCTCTTCCTGACGGATCATGCGCATCCAGATGCGGGTGCCGGGGTTGATCTTGTCGCGCAGGCGGATGAAGCGCTCGGCGTTGGCGAGCACTTCGTCGAAGTCGAGTCGCACGCGGATGTTCTCGAACACGTCCTTCTGCAGGCTGTCGATCGACATGATGATGACGTCGAGCCCGGCCTCGAGCAGGGCGGTCGAGCGCTCCTCGTCGAGCAGCGACACGTTGGTGGAAATGGAGACCTGCTTGACGCCACCCTGCTTCAGATGCGCGACCCGTTTGGGCAGCTTCTTGTCGAGCAGCGGTTCGCCGTCGCGGTACAGGCTGACCCGCTTGACCTCGTCGGTGTGACCGAAGATGTCGTCGGCGATCTTCTCGAACACCGCATCCTTCATGGTCGGTGTGTGGCGCTGCCAATCGTCGATCGTGCACATCGGGCAGCGCGCATTGCAGGCGTTGACCGTCTCGATCTCGATGTAGCGCGGATAGCTCAGCAGGTCCTCGAAGGCTTCCTCGGGGCTGATGCGTCGGCGGAGGTATAGCTGCGATTGGAGTTTGCCGACGTAGGCGGCGACGGCGTCGTCGTCGCTGCCGTCCGGCGCCCAATCCGGGTAGATGCTGTCGCCGGGGCCCTCGAAGGGGCCCGGCTTGTTTTCGTGGTAGATCACCTGGTCGGTGACCGGCAGTACCGCGTGGTAGGAATTCTCCTCGACGCGGTAGATGTCGCCGGCGGCAAGGACGAAGCAGTCGATCACCGTGCCGGCTTCGTCGAAGCTGAACACCGCGAGCCGGCCTTCCATGACGTGGAACGCCTCGCCCTTGTCGTTGTGCTTGTGCGGGCGGTAGTACTTGCCGCGATTCTCCAGGATGACCATGTCGTGGTGGCGCGAATCGGGTCCGTCGTGCAGGCAGACCCGGACGTTACGCCCGGCATGGGCGCTGGAGACGGCCTTCAATTCGTCGATCAGGCGGCGGTCGATGCGCACCGGACGCTTGCGGCAGAAGAACGACACCGACTTGGCGCCCTTGTCCTCCCACAGCCGCTCGGTGTCGGGGTCGATCAGCGAAATGGATGAGATGTCTGGCAACGTTCTGCTTTCGTTTGTTCGCTAGCCGACGGCGGCGAGCGCCCGCTCGCAAATCCGCCGGCAGGCCTCGGCCGGGCTCATCAGGGCCATGCCCGTCGCCGCGACCAGCTTGTCGGGCAGCATGGAAACGTCGAGCGGCCGGTCTTCGGGCAGGCCGAAATCGTTGATGGAGCAGGTCTCCACCCGAACGTCGACCGGTTGCCGCAGGGCGGCTTCGGCGATCATGGCGCGGCTCTCTGGCAAACGACAGATGCGACC
>JAYNJY010000292.1:1752-3160 GCA_038110665.1 Rhodospirillaceae bacterium
TCCACAGACGTGGTACACGCCTCGCAGCGGTTTTTCAACGGCGGCAATGATGGCATCGGCGACATCGCCGACGAACACTGGCGAGAACCGCTGGTCGGCGGCGCATTTGACGGCACCCCCGCGCGTCACGGTATTGAGCATGCCGGTGAACAGCGTGCCGTCGCCGGGCTCCAGCCCGTAGATCTTGGCCAGCCGCAGGATGGCGTAGTCGGGCGTGCGTGCCGCCAGGTGGCTCTCCGCCTCCAGCTTCTGCGCGCCGTAGAGCAGGATCGGTTCGGCGGCGTCGATTTCCGCATAACCCCCGCGGTGTCCGTCGAAGACGAACTCCGACGACGTGAAGACGATCGGCACGCGCTTTTCGGCGAGCCGGTCGACGACGCGGGCGATGGCGGTGACGTTGACGGCACGCGAGCGCTCGGGGTCGGCGATGCAGCTGTCGGGTTGGGTATCGCCGAGCAAAAGCACGGCGGCATCGATTGCCGACCAGTCGTCGATCACGTCGTCGACGGCCATGGTGGTCGAGTCGAACTTGCGAAAGCCCTCGATCGGATTGGTATTGTAGGTGGCGATCACCCGCTCGGCACCGAGCTTTGCCACCAGGTGCCGCCCAACGAAGCTGGACGCGCCAAGGACCAGAATTTTTCCGTTGCCGCTCATTCGAAGAAAATGAAATCCACGTCGCCGTCGTAGCCGGCGAGGTCGTAGAACCACTGCCATTCCTCGGGCGTGTAGAAGGTCTCGCAGGTGAGCTGCCAGTAGAGCAGGTTCGCCTTCTCGCGTTCGTCGCGGTAGCTCTCGACGCAGATGTAGCGCTTGTCGCGGCCGACCCGCTGCATCTCCTTGAGCGCCGCCAGGAGCTCGAAGTTGTAGAGATTGTGGAAGGTGTTGATCGAGTAGACGAAGTCGAACGCGCCGTCCTCGAACGGCAGCTCGACGCAATCGCCCTGGTGCAGGAACGCCCGCACCTCTTCCTTGGCGTTGTCGATGCCGTACTGCGAGATGTCGAACCCGGCGACCTCGATGCCTGGCACGGCGCGGGTGAATTCGTAGAGCAGGAAACCCTTGCCGCAGCCGATGTCGAGGATGCGGTCGCCGGCCTTGAGGCCGTAGTGCGCCGCCATCTCCTCGGCGACCGGCAGCCAGCGGCCGTCGTAGCGCATGCCGCCGTAGCCGAACTGGCGCTCGCCGTCCCAATAGTCGAAGCCCCACTCCTTGGCCTTGGCGGCGCATTCGGCCTTGTCGTGTTCGACGACGCGCGCCACGTAGTCGCGCTTGGTGCGGGTGTGCAGCTTGGAGATGAAGTCGAGGCGCGCCATCAGACGAACCTGCCGTGCTCGGGGTCGATGTCGAGGATCTCCATGATCGCCAGGTTCTTCTCGTGCGAGATGCAGTGGTGGCGGCAATGGCG
>JAYNJY010000292.1:3170-3864 GCA_038110665.1 Rhodospirillaceae bacterium
ACGAGCGCTCGGCGATGGAGCCGAGCTTGCCGGCGTCGTTGTAGGCCTTGTCCTGGCAGGTATAGACGTTGCAGTCGGCGCCGACGATGGTGAGCAGCCGGACGTAGGGGCAGCTGCGGTACTCCTTGTCGAAGCGCTCCTCGGTCTCGTGATAGTGGTTGAGCACGGCGAAGCCGTCGCTGGCGAGCGTCATCGCGCGTTCGATCTGCTGCGTCGCCTCGGCCATGATCGCCTGGTGGTAGAGGTTGTTCTCGTGCACGTCGTTGGAGACGATGGCGGCGGAAATCTTGACGTGGTTGACGCCGACGTCCTTCAACAGCCGGCAGATGTCCTCGATATGGCCGACGTTCCGCTGCGAGACGATGAAGCTGACGCCGAGCACGCAGCGGCTTTGGCGCTGGGCGAAGGCGCGCAGGTTGGCAATGACGCGCGAGAACTCGCCCAGCTTGACGCCGCGGCTCTCGGCATAGCTGGCGTCGTCCCAGCCGTCCATGGAGACGCGCAGCCAAGTGCCGTGTTCGGCGAAGGCATCGGCGACCTTGCCTTTCAGGTTGGCGCCGTTGGAGAGCGCGGCGACGCGGATGCCGGCCTGTGCGAGGCGCGTGACGGCCTCGGCGATCGGCTTGTAGATCAACGGCTCGCCGCCGCCCGAGAAGGTCACCGCCTCGACGCCCATGGCGATGAAGTCATCGAC
>JAYNJY010000293.1:0-3854 GCA_038110665.1 Rhodospirillaceae bacterium
AAGAAGCTCTGAGCCGAGCCCGGACTAGCCCACCACCTCGTGCAACGCCTGGGCGAGCGCGTCGACGTCGGTGACGAATGGCGAATGCCCGGTGGCGAGCCTGAGTACCCGGCGGCACGGCGTCGCCCGCTCTATGCGGCGCTGCAGGAAGAGCCCGATGGCCTTGTCCTTTTCGCAGTGGATGTAGCTGCGCGGCACCCGGCCGAAGCGCTCGGCCGTGAGCGCGACCGGGGTGACGAAGGGGCGGATCGCCTGCGGCTTCACGCGTCCCTTGACCCAGTCGAACTGGTCGTCGCTGGCGTCCTGGTAGAAGTGGCTCCTGAGCACGTCGCGGTCCAGCTCCAGGCATTTGACGCCGTCGATCTCGACCCGCCTGGCCTCGATCCGGACCTGCTCGTCGAGGTGCGCTAGATCGGCCACCGACCGGCCTGTCTCAGGCAGGTAGGCGGTCAGGAACACGAGGCCGGCGAGAAATTCCGGCACCCGCTCGGCGGTCTCGGCGATCACCGCGCCCGCCATGGAATGCCCGACCAGGTGCACGCCGCCCTCCCCGGCGCTGCCGCCGATGCCGCGGATCAACGCCGCCGTGGCGTCGGCATAGGCTTCCAGGCTCGCCTTGGCCGGATCGAAATCGTTGCCGTGGCCGGGCAGGTCGTCGGCGAATACGCGGTGGCCGCCGAGTTCGAGCCGGCGGCGAAGCCGCTCCCAGCACCACGCACCGTGATAGGCGCCGTGCACCAATACGAATGTCGCCATGTCGTCATCCCGCCGCAACAGGAGGTGTCATGATAACGCCTTGATAATCGTGCCGACAGGCACGATTTTTAGGGCCGGCGACACCAGACCAGAGGAACGCGACATGACCCTAAAGGTTGGCGACAAGGCCCCCGACTTCACCCTGCCCACGGACGGCGGCGGCACGCTCAAGCTCAAGGACCTTAAAGGCAAGGCGGTCGTGCTCTACTTCTATCCCAAGGACATGACGCCCGGCTGCACCACCGAGGCCCAGGACTTCCGCGACCGGGCCAAGGCGTTCGAGAAGGCCGGCGCCGTAGTCGTCGGCGCGTCGAAGGACAGCCCCGCACGCCACGACAAGTTCAAGGAAAAGCAGAACCTCAACTTCACCCTGGTTTCCGACGAGGACGGCTCGCTCTGCGAGGCCTACGGCGTGTGGCAGATGAAGAGTTTCATGGGCCGCAAATTCATGGGCATCGTCCGCGCGACCTTCCTGATCGATGCCAAGGGCGTGATCGGGCAGATCTGGCCGCAGGTCAAGGTCAAGGGCCACGCCGAGGAAGTACTCGCCGCGGTGAAGGTGCTCTAACGGCGCTCCCGGCAATGCGCTTGCCAGCACGGCGGGCTTTTGGCGGTGCTGATCCTGGGCGGCAGCGGCGCCTTCATGTTCGGCCTGCTCGACGGTTTGCTCGGCATCGAGCACGAAAAGACCAAGCTCGAACTCGACTTGGGCGTGCTGTTCAAGGACTTCCTGCTGCAATGAGCGCCGCCGGGCCGTTGCTCGCGGGCAAACGCGCCGTCGTCACCGGCGCCGCCACCGAGAGCGGCATCGGCTTCGCCACCGCGCTGCTGTTCGCCGAACACGGCGCCAAGGTCGCGCTGCTCGATATCGACGGCGCCGCCGTCGCCGCACGCGCCCGCGCATTGGGGCCCGGCCACCACGCCTTCGCCTGCGACGTGGCGTGGCGTGGCGCCTGCGAACAGGCCGTGGCCGATGCCGCCCATGCGCTCGGCGGGCTCGATATCCTGGTCAACGTCGCCGGCCTCGTTCACGGCGCGCCGCTGATGGAGATAACCGAAGCCGAATACGACACCGTCCTCGACGTCAACTTGAAGGGCTCGTTCAACATGGCCCGCGCCGCCGCGCCCTTGATACGCGACGCCGGCGGCGGCGCCATGGTGTTGATGTCCTCGATCGCCAGCGAAAACGGCGGCGGCGTGTTCGGCCGCTCACACTACGCGGCGGCCAAGGCCGGCATCTTCGGCCGGGCCAAGGCGCCGGCGCGCGAACTGGCAACCGACGGCATCCGCGTCAACGCCGTCGCCCCCGGCCCCGTCGACAACGATTTCACCAAGGGCGCCATGACCCGCGAGATCAAGGACCGCATCGCCCAGGGCGTGCCGCTCGGCCGGCTCGGGCGCTCCGACGAGATCGCCGGGGTCTGCCTGTTCCTGGCTTCCGGGCTATCGAGCTTCGTCACCGGCACGGGGATCGACGCCAACGGCGGGTTGTTGATTCACTAATTCCCGCGGGCGCTCAGGGGGCGAAAGTCTTCTTGACCCAACCGCTGGTCAGGAAACTCTCGATCGACTTGTCGGGTTCGGGCTCGAAGGTTTCGTCGGGCACGACGAGGTCGGCCATGCGATCGAGCCGGAACGAGCGGAAATCCCGCCGAAGCTCACACCACGCCGCGAGAATCCAGACCGGGCCGAAGAACGCCATGGCGAGTGGCCTGACGTCTCGCTCGGTCGCCTTGTTCTCGGCGTCGAGATAATTGAAATGCACCTTGCGCCGTTCGCGGACGGCAACCCGCGGTTCGCCTGAGCCGATGACGATCGGCTCGACCAGCTCGCTGACCGGTGCCAGCAGCGCGGTTTCCGCCATGTGCCGGCGCAGCCGTTCCGGAATGACCGCCTCGACCTTGGCCAGGATGTCGCCCGCCGCCTCGGCGAGCTTGCGGTCGCCCCAACGATGCGCACGCCGAGCACCAGCGCCTCGACCTCCTGTTCGTTAAACATGATCGGCGGCAGGTCGTAGCCGCCGCGCAGGATGTAGCCGACGCCGGCCTCGCCGTCGATCGGCACCCTGCTCGCCATCAGGTCGCGAATGTCGCGGTAGACGGTGCGTTCGGAGACCTCGAGCTTTTCCGCCAGGTCCTGGGCGCGCGCGATCTTCCTGCGCCGCAGGATCTGGATGATCTCGAAAAGTCGATCGGCTCGCCGCATGGATACCCCTTCGCTGCCGCCTCGTTCGCCACTTCCTGACACTATCTGTCATGAGACCCGAGACTAGCAAACCGCTCCTGACACCATGCTGTCAGGAGGCTTCTCGTATGTTCGGAATTGTCAGGGCGCCCTCCCCCGCGACGGCCGCCCTTCCGCAATCCGCCATCAGAGGAGACCGCCATGTTGTTGTCGATGCTGTTGAATTTCTACCGGGATATGCGCCAACGCCAGGCCCGCCGTGCCGCCATCCGCCATATCGCGGAACTCGACGACTACCTGCTCCGCGGCATCGGCATCCAGCGCACAGATATCGAGCGATACGTCGATGGAGATACGCCGTCTCCTTCGGCCTCGGCCGCCTGTCGCCTCGGCCTCTACTCGGATTCAGCCGTCGCGCATGACGCCGGCGCCATCATCCGCGCCAGCAGCCGGCTGATGGCGTATTAGGGTTTGAGCCGCACGCGCGGCGACCCTACAGCGTCTTTTCGAAATGATAACGGCGAATGCCGCCGCCGATGGTCTTGTTGGATGCCGCCTCCGCGACCTCCTCTCGCACCTGGACGTAACCCTGCGCGCGGTAAAAGGCGAGTGCCTCGGGCTACACCTCGGAGGTGGAGAGGTCGAGGCGGGCCTTATCGAGCGTACGGCTGTGCTTTTCGGCGAAGGCGAGCATGGCTTGGGCGATATCCAGGCGGCGAAAGTTCGGATCGACGTGCATGCGCCTGAGTTCCATGGCTCGCGGCCCGGACGGTTCGAGGCCGAACATGCCGACGATAGGCTCCGTCAGCTCAGCGACCCAGAAGCCGCCGCCCTTCTCCGCGTAGTAGTCCGCGATACGGCCGATTTCAGTCGCTACGGAGTCGGCGATATAGATTTCAAATGCATCCTTCATG
>JAYNJY010000294.1:0-3848 GCA_038110665.1 Rhodospirillaceae bacterium
CGCACTCACTTGCCAGCCGGGCGGGTCTTTGCACGGACCTTCGCCGTCGCCTCAGGGAACACTTGGGGCCTAGTGGCCCAGTCCTTCGGCAGCCCCATCAGCGACTGGTAGGTCGCCTCATCCACCACGTCGAACAGTGGCCGCACCTTCAGGATCACATGCGGCCTACTCCGTACGCCCAGCTTCTGCATCACGCCCCTCGCATGGACCTTTGCCGTGCTGTCGGCACAGTCGAAGAGCGTCGCCACTTCGGCGTTGCTCAGGCCCATCAGGATGGCTTGCAGGGCTACGTTCTGCTTCAGTGTGAGGCTGCCGAAGACGTCGGCCATGGCAGCGATTGATGGGGCCGTTTCTCTGGATACAGATGATTTACCTGAGACCATCAGTCTCTCAATGGTATCTTTGAGGACCTAGATTTGCGCATCACGGATGGCGATCTGGCTTTTCAACGCGTCCAATTCGGTTTCGTCTTGGGTCATGGAATGTCTCCGAGGAATGGACCGCACTATGGCGGTATCGCCCCGGTAACCCTCCATCCTCCCCTTGGGAGGGTTCGGCGAGCTGGGGATGGTCGCCACTAAGCCGTTGATCTGACTCGCTTGAGCTTCGCCTGTGCTAATTTTGGTAACGTTTCCACTCTAAGCCACGACCCGGAACACCTCAATTTCTTTCCGGGGTTTCGGTGAATTTTATCGGCGTCAAACGCCTTTTCGCGCCGCGAGCGCGACCGACGGTACCGTCCCGGTCTCACCCGGCATCGAGACGTAAGGCTCGGTCACGTCCAGGATTTCTAGTCCAGGATCGGCCGCCAATGCCTTGCCGACAGCGCCCTGCCAGAGTGTCGTCTTGACCGAAAGCACCAAGGCGCCGCCGGGTGCCAGCACGCGCACCAGTTCCGGCAGGCCCTCGGCGCCGACGTGGCCGGTGGTGAAGACGCCGATCGAGATCACGGCGGCGAACTCCGCGTCGGCGAACGGCAACGGCCGGCCAAGCGCGAGTCGATGGAGCGCGTCGTAGCAGCCGCGTCGCCGGGCCTCGGCGAGCATGCCGTCGGAAAGGTCGAGCCCGACGACCGGCCGGAACCCGAGCACGCGCAGCCAATCGCCAAGCAATCCCGTGCCGCAACCGGCGTCGAGCACAGCGCCGGAAAGCGACGGCACGCGTCGCGCCAGGAGCGCCATGCCGATCGCCGGGTGGCGATAGCCGGCGCGCGCCATCTCGGCATCGTAGGTACCGGCCCAGCGGTCGTAGACCGCCGCCACCTCGTCGGCGCCCTCGGCTCCGTAGGCGGCGCCAAGGTGCCCGTCGTGCTTGTCCGAACCCGTCATAGTCTTCGCCGCCAACAAATATGAACCGCCCGCCAGCCTGCACCCGCCGGCGCCGCCGGGCAAGCGCCGGCACGCTGTTGCGCGGCAACCAAAATATGGGCAAAAATACAATTTCTCCAGGCTCACCCGCACCAGTCCCTTGATCAGGTTGAATCGAACGTGCCGAGTTTAAGACGATTGCCGAACGCCGTCGACCGGGCCTTAACGTAACGGCCCGCAATGCGGAATTTCCTGGCGACTTTGGTCTTTACCCTGACCGCGTTGGCGGCCTCTCTCCTCGTCATGGAATGGGGCACGCGCGTGCTGGCGCCGCAGAACCTGGTGCGTGCCTATCTGGTGCCCGACCCCGACCTCGGCATGGCGATCGGCCCCAACAAGCGCTACCTCGACACGTATCTTTCCGACGGCGCCTACGAGGTCCGCACCAACGCCGCCGGGATGCGCATGGACGAACCGGCCGACATGTCGCCGAGCCGGCTTCGCGTTCCCGTTTACGGCGATTCGTTCACCTTCGGCTGGGGCCTGGATACCGAGAAGAATTATTTCCACGCCCTCAAGAGAGCCGCCAAAAAGCGCGCCCAGCGCCTGCAACTCTTGAACGCCGGCGTCGGCGGCTACGGCACGGGCCACATCAAGATCCTGATGTCGCGCCATTTGCCCGCGCTCAAGCCGGCGGCGGTGATTTATTTCTTCAATTGCAACGATATCGTCGACAACGTCGTCGTCGATCTTGATTTCCGGGTCAGCGAAATGCGCAACGGCGACGACGGCCGGCCACGGCTGGTCGACGTGCGGCCATTCGCGCCGTGGAAACGATTTCTGCTCCATTACACGCCATATGGCTGGCTGAACCAGCATTCGCACTTGTTCGTGCTCGCCAAGCAACAGTTGAAACGGCTGCTCAACTGGAAGACCCAAGTCGCCCGCCCCACCATCCCCGACGCGCCGACGGCGGCGACGGTCGAAAGCCCGGCCGGCGCGCCGGCGCCGCTGCAAATCACCCCCGACGCCTTCGACCACACGGTGCTGGTCTCCGAATTGCACGTCCGCCGGCTGATGGCGATTACCGCGGCGGCGGGCATCCCGATGCTGATCGCCTGGGTGCCGGCGCCGCAGGAAATGGCGCCGCCGCCCCACCCGACCGGCAAGACCGTGCTGTTCGAACAGAGCCACGCCATGCTCGCCCGTGTCGCCGCCGAGCGGGCCGATGTCGGCTTCGTCGATACCGTCGAACTGCTGCGGGCCGGCGACGCGGCGCATGCGCGCCAACCGGGTTTCCGGCTTTCCGACGGCCACTTCAGCGCCGCCGGTGCCGCCTGGTACGCGGAACTGGCCGAGGCGCCGGTGTTGGCGTTCCTGGCAGGCGTCGTCGCGCGCGCGGCGCCGGCAAAGTAACGCCATCCGGTCGCAGGACTTTTTCCGGCGGCGGCCTTGCACGGTCTCGGCATCTGATGGAGAGTACCGGCCTCATCCTTCGCCCGAACCAGCAAGAGAGTCCCCCATGCCGACCTATCCCGACGTCAAACTGTTCATCGACGGCCAATGGCGCGACGGCGCCGAGCGCAAGAGCATGGCGATCATCGATCCGGCGACCGAGGAAGAGATCGGCCGCCTCGCGCACGCGACAAGGCCCGACCTGGACGCGGCGCTCGACGCGGCGGCCAGGGGGTTCAAGGTGTGGCGCGATACGCCCGCCTTCGAGCGTTACAAGCTGATGCGCAAGGCCGCCGACATGCTGCGCGAGCGCAAGGACGACATCGCCTGGCTGATGACCCGCGAGAACGGCAAGCCGCTGGTCCAGGCCGGCATGGAAATCGCCGTCGGCGCAGACACCATCGACTGGTTCGCGGAGGAGGCGCGCCGCACCTACGGCCAGGTCATCCCGGCCCGTGCCGGCGGCGTGACGCAAATGACCATGAAACTTCCCGTCGGTGCCGTCGCCGCGTTCTCGCCGTGGAACTTCCCGGTCAACCAGATCGTGCGCAAGCTCTCCGCGGCCTTGGCAACCGGCTGTTCGATCATCATCAAGGCGCCGGAGGAAACGCCGGCCTCGCCGGCCGCGTTGATCCGCGTCTTCCAGGACGCCGGCATTCCGGACGGCGTCGTCAACCTAGTCTACGGCGTGCCGGCGGAAATCTCCGAATACCTGATCCCGCACCCGACGATCCGCAAGATCTCGTTCACCGGCTCGACGCCGGTCGGCAAGCACCTCGCCGCCCTCGCCGGCCAGCACATGAAGCGCGCCACCATGGAACTCGGCGGCCATGCGCCGGTGCTGATCTTCGACGACGCCGATATCGAACTCGCCATCAAGACCATGGTGCCGACCAAGCTGCGCAACGCCGGCCAGGTCTGCGTCTCGCCGACCCGTTTCCTGGTCCAGGAGGGCGTCGCCGACCAGTTCCTCGACGGCTTCATCGCCGCCATGGCCAAGACCAAGGTTGGCAACGGCCTCGACGCCGCGACCGAGATGGGGCCACTCGCCAACGAGCGCCGCATCCCCGCCATCGAGGCGATGAT
>JAYNJY010000295.1:0-3823 GCA_038110665.1 Rhodospirillaceae bacterium
CCCTCGTTGTTCTCGCGCACGATCAGCATGTCGATGTCGCCGGGCTTGCGGTTGGCGAGCGGGCACGGCATGCCCTCGAACAGCCGCACCGGGCGCAGGTTGACGTACTGGCGGAACTCGAGCCGGATCGGGATCAGCAGGCCCCAGAGCGAAACGTGGTCCGGCACGCCAGGAAAGCCAACGGCGCCCAACAGGATGGCGTCGTGGTTCCTAATCTGCTCGAGGCCGTCCGCCGGCATCATCGCGCCCAGCTTGTGGAAGCGCTCGCAGCTCCAGTCCTTGTTGTCGTAGGTGAAGGCGAGATCGTGCTTGGCCGCGACGGCGTCCAACACCTTGAGCGCCTCCGGCATCACCTCGTTGCCGATGCCGTCGCCGGGAATGACGGCGATCTTGTATGCGTTGGTCATGTGGGTCTTTCTCCCTGTCTTGAATTCAAAGTGGTGCCACCATCAAGACGGCGTCGCCGCCGTAGTGGATCAGCGGATGGTCGGGCATCGGCCGGCGGTCGTGGACGGTGAAGCCCTCGCGCTCGTAGAGGCGGATGGTCTCGGATTTTTCCGCAAAGGCGATCAGCGAAAGCTCGGGCAGGCCCTCGCCCATGGCCCGGCGGCGCGTCTTGTCGAGCAGCCGCGTCCCGATCCCCTGCCCGCACCACTCGGCGTAGCAGGCGACGCGGGCGATGTAGAGCCCAGGCGCGCTCTCCAGTTCGCAGAACGGGCGCAACACCGGATCGACCTCGTCCGGCACCTGCTGCACCTCCATGATCGGATAGGCGTGGATCATGCCGACGACGTCGCTGTCACGCTCGGCAACCAGGCAATGCTGGTACGAGAAATCCGTGTTCTCGCGCTGGAAACGCTGGGTGCCGGCATCGAGCACGCTTTCGCCCGGCCCGGCCAGGCCGGACCAGATGTAATCGGCAACGCCGCCCGCGGCCATCTGGTAAAGCTCGGTGATGGCCGGGCTGTCGGCGGCACGGGCGGGACGGAACGCGACCTCGTCCACCTCAGTCCTCCAGGTGCACGTTGACGCGGCGGTTGTGCTTGCCCTTGTTCTCGATCTTGCCGACGCGGAGCCGGCCGATCTCGCCGGTGCGCGCGACGTGGGTGCCGCCGCAGGGCTGCAGGTCGATGCCCTCGATCTCCATCAGCCTGACCGTGCCCGCACCCGTCGGCGGCTGCACCGACATGGTCTTGACCAGTTCCGGCTGGGCCGCGAGTTCGGCGTCGGTGATCCACTTCGCACCCGTCGGCTTGTCGGCGGCGACGAGCCTGTCGAGCGCCGCCTGGATCTCGTCCTTGTCGGGCTTGCCCTCGGTGTTGAGATCGATGCGGCTCTTTTCGGTGCCGATCTGGCAGCCGGTGATCTCGGCGTCGACCACGGCGCAGATCAGGTGCAACGTGGTGTGCATGCGCATCAGCTTGTGGCGGCGGTCCCAGTCGATCGCCATGCGCACATGGTCGCCGGCCCGGAGCGCGGGCGCGCCCTCGGCCGGGATGTGCAGATGCCGGCCGGCGTCCTTGTCCTTGCGCGTGTCGACGATGGCGACTTCGCGGCCGTCGTCGGTGGTGAGTTTGCCGGTGTCGCCGGGCTGGCCGCCGCCTTCCGGATAGAAGATGGTGCGGTCGAGCTCGATGCCGCCCTCGCCGACGGCGACGACGGTGGCCTCGCCTTCCCTGGCGTAGGCGTCCTGGCGGAAGATTTCCTCGGTCATGCGTGCCTCCTCCCTTTGCTCAGGCAATATCGCGCGAATGCGCGTGCATCTAAATATCGCGCGCGAGGGCTTCCTGGAAAAGCACCCGGTCTGAATTGCCGCCGGAAAGGATCAGGCCGACCTTCTTGCCGGCCATCTGCCCGCGCTCCTTCAGCAGTGCCGCGAACGGTCCGGCGGCGGCGCTTTCGCAGGCGTTGTGGGTGTCGACGAAGTAGGCCGCCATGGCATCGAGGAACGCTTCCTCCGCGATGCGCACGACCCGGTCGGCGCCCCCGCAGATGATCTTGACCGCGCGCGCGTCCGGCGAGCGGCAGGCGACGCCGTCGGCGATGGTGTCTGCGGTATTGGTGGCGACCGGCTTTCCGGCCTCGAAGCTCAAGGCATAGGCCGGCGCGTTCTCGGCGACGACGCCGACCAGCTTGGTCGAAAGCCCGAGCAGGTCGCGCGCCGTGATCAGGCCGCAGATGCCGGAGCCCATGCCGATCGGCGCGTAGACGGTATCCAGGTCGTCGTGTTCCTCGAACAACTCCAGCGCATAGGTGCCCACCCCCATCAACAGCCACGGATGAAACACCGGCACCAGGTGCAGGCCGCGTTCGTCGGCAAGCTTGATGGTGAACTCCAGCGCTTCCTGGAAGTCCTGGCCGTGCTCGATCAACTCGGCGCCGAACGCCTTCATGGCGGCGTTCTTCTCGGGGTTGTTGCCGTGCGGCACGACGATTACCGACTTGAGGCCGACGGCGCAGGCGGCACGCGCCACGGACTGGCCATGGTTGCCGCGCGTCGCCGAGATGACGCCGGGGCAATCGGGTTCGGCTTCTTTCAGCTTGGTCAAGTAGACCAATCCACCGCGCACCTTGAACGCGCCCGTCGGCGTGTGGTTCTCATGCTTGACCCAGACCTCGGCGCCGGTCCGCTTCGACAACAGCGGCCAGTGATAGGCCGGCGTTGGCGGCATGTGGCGGCGCACGATATCGCGCCCTTCATGCAGCTCACCTAAAGTCAGTACGGGCATGTGTTCCTCCGCTTGCTCTTCGGTCAGTTTCCTTATCGTCCCCGCATATCATCCTTGGCGGGTGATGGCGACGCCCGAGAGGATGGTGACGGCGGCGACGGCCACCGGCCAGGTGATCGGCTCGGCCAGCAGCGCCACGGCGATGATCAGGCTGATTAGTGGCTGGGTGAACTGCAGCGGCGCCATGCGCACGACGCCGCCCTCCTTGAGCGCCCAGAACCAAGCGGCGTAGCCGACGATGCCGACGCCGAAACTCATGAACAACAGCCCGCCCCAGGCTTCGCCGCCGATCGCCGTCCAGTCGATGGAGAGGCCCAGGTAAGCGAGGAGCGGCAGTTGCAGCAGGCCGGCCAGCACCAGCATCCAGAAGGTCGCGCCCCAGGTGCCGATATGGGCGGAGAGCCGGCTGCCGGCGACGTAGCCGGCGCCGCAGCAAAAACACGCCAGCAGGCACACCAGATCGCCGGCGAGCGTCGCGGTGCCGGAGCTTTCCGGCTGGCTCACCAGTATCCACTCGCCGGCCATGGCGACGGCGACGCCGAGAAACCACATGCGGCCCGGCCGGTGGCGTTCGACGACGGCGCCGATGCCGCCAACGATGGCTGGCAGCGCCGCCAGGATCAACGCCGCGTGCGCCGTCGAGGTCAGCGAGATGCCGTAGGTGTAGACCAGCGGAAACACGGTGAAACCGATCACCACGGAGATCAGCGCCAGGCGCCATTGCTGAGCGCCCTTCGGCAACGGCAGCCTAAGAATGAACACCAAGGGCAGCGCCAGCGCCGCGGCGACGACGGTGCGCCCCAGGCCGGCCGCCAGCGGCAGAATGTCGTTGACCATGAAGCGCGTCGCTGCCGGCGACGCCGCCCACAGCACCATGGCGACCATGCCGACCGCCAAGGCCGGCAGCAGCCTTGGCGGCGCCACCGGGGCGGCGCCGATTTTCATGGCTGCGGGCGCGACGGCGCTGGATGGCGGTCGCGTTCGACCGGCAGATGCTGGTCGCCGAGCATGTCGGCGACGATGACTTCGCGCACGGTCTCGGCGTCGAGCCCGTGCAGGACCGCCTGGTCGGCGACGGCGGCGAACACCGTATC